>NZ_JBHUQX010000099.1:0-12664 GCF_042674225.1 Streptomyces sp. NPDC056948 | reverse complement strand
GGCCGTCGTCGTGTCCAGGAGCGCGCCGCCGGGGACGTGGGCCCGGCCCGCCATGCCGAATGCGGTGAGCAGCATGTCAGGCCTCCTGCGGGTAGTGGACCGGGCCCCGCGACACCGAGGAACCGGCTCCGGCGGCCCGAGGGGAGGCCGTGCCGGTGGCGTCATAGGCCGTCGTCGTGTCCAGGAGCGCGCCGCCGGGGACGTGGGCCCGGCCCGCCATGCCGAATGCGGTGAGCAGCATGTCAGGCCTCCTGCGGGTAGCGGAGCAACTCGACGTAGCCGAGGGGGCGTTCCCCGCCGCGGCCGACCAGGGGCAGGTCACCGAGGGCGGGCCAGGCGTGCAGTTCCTCGCTGCCGTCCGAGTGCTCGATGACGGGGTAGCCGATGACGACCTCGG
Source organism: Streptomyces sp. NPDC056948 (assembly GCF_042674225.1). NCBI lineage: Bacteria > Bacillati > Actinomycetota > Actinomycetes > Kitasatosporales > Streptomycetaceae > Streptomyces > Streptomyces sp. NPDC056948. Next base: position 12,267 of record NZ_JBHUQX010000099.1, on the reverse strand, counting down.
CGTCGAAGCCCAGTCCGCGCAAGGCCGCGCAGACGCCGAGCGACTCGTGCAGACACAGATGCGCGCCCGCGACGGTGCGGGCGAGGCCCTGGATCTGCCAGGCGGCCGCGCGGGCGCAGAACGCGGTCGCCTCGTCCCGCAGGGCACGCCTCGGCCGGCGCGGATCGACCGGGGGCAGCAGCGGAAGGGCGGCGGCCAGGCCGCCGGTGCGGAAGGCGCGGCCGACGCGCAGGTAGTCCGCGACCGCCCGGGGCAGCTCACGGCCGCGCACCGGGACCTCCGCGGGCACCCGTACGCCGGCGAGGGCGGAACGGACCAGGCGGCGCCGCAGCTCGCGCGGGGTCTCGCGGGGAGATCCGGCGGCCGGCCGGAAAGCTGATGGGGCGGGAGACACGTTCTCCTCTTTCCTGCTCGAAGAACTGCTTTTCCTGCACGGGGCGAAATACCGGGCAAGGCACCGGGCGCGGCCTTCCCGAAGGAAAGCCACGCCCGGGTATGTCACCAGGAGGGAATCAATTCCGCTCCCCGGGGGACAAGGACACTCACGGAGTCCAGTCGCCGTCGAACGTGTCGTCGGTCGGGCCGCTCCAGCCCATGGTGACCTCGTCCAGCTCGCCGACGAACTCGAAGTCGTCGACCGCGATCTCGATCTTCTCCATCTGGCACCTCCTAGATATGTGGGTGAACCCATCCGGTCCGAACCCCTGGGGGCTCGTCCCATGGCCATAACTCTGGCCCACGGCGAACGGCGGCACCATTCCGACGAATCACCGAGTTGTTTTCCCCTGCTGCATTTCCCGCAGGGGAAATCACCTACAGCTGAATACACGTCAGCGCGGTTACGGTGAGCCATACAGTGCGGCCAGGAGGCGGATATGCGTATCACGGACGAGTACCTGGAAAAATTCCAGCGCGACGGCTATGCCCTGGTGGACGGATTCCTCGAGGGCGAGGAGCTCGAAAAGGCGCGTGCGGCGACCCTGCGCTATTTCCCGGAGAGTTCCGAGCGGTTGCGCGCGCCGGAGCGGTACGCCTCCCTGAGAAGGTCGGCGGGATTCCCGTACGAGCCGGTCGAGCTCAGCCGTCTGTCGCTGCACCCGGAGCTGATCTCGTTCGCGGAGCGGGTGACCGGCACCCGGGACGTCCGGCTGGGCGACTCGATCCTGCAGGCCAAGTACGGCAGCCGGATCGCGCCGGCCAACGACCAGCGGCTGCACAACGAGGCCTGGGGGCGCAACACCCTCGTACCGCCGCGCGGGGACGGTGTGTTCCAGCGCGTCGTCGCGCTCGTCTACCTCTCCGACGTCACCGAGGACCTCGGGCCCACCTGTGTGGTGCCCAGGAAGCACACGGCCGGCGTGCCCCTGCTGTCCTCGGGATACTCCGCCTACAGCCGGGACGAGTACCCGTGGCTGTACGAGCTGCAGGAGCCGGTGCCCGCGCGGGCCGGCTCGGTGCTGCTCCTGGCGGGGACGACGGTGCACCGCTGCTCCGCGCTGCGGGACGCGACCGGCCACCGCTTCGCCCTCCATCTCACCTTCCACGCCGCCGACTCGGTCTGGCTGGACAAGCAGACCTGGGTGGGCTCCCCGGCCTCGGCGAACGGCCCGGCCGCGACCCGGTTCGTCGTCGAGGCCTCCCCGCGCCAGCGGGAACTGCTCGGCTTCCCGCCGGCCGGCTCGCCCTACTGGAACCGGGAGACCGTGGCCGGACTGGCGGAGCTGTACCCGGGCATGGACGTCACGCCGTACTCCGCCGCATGACGGCGCCCATGATCGAGGCCCGCCGGGTCGGGCGGACGTTCGGCCGGGTACGGGCCCTGCACGACGTCAGCCTCACGGTCGGCGCCGGCTCCGTACTGGGGCTGCTGGGCCACAACGGGGCGGGCAAGACGACCCTGGTCGACATCCTCACCACCGTGCTGCCGCCCACCTCGGGCTCCGCCGCTGTCGCCGGGCACGACGTGGTCGGGCAGGGGCATCAGGTGCGCCGCCGGATCGGGCTGACCGGGCAGTTCGCCGCCGTCGACGACCGGCTGACCGGGTACGCGAACCTGCTGCTGGTCGCCCGGCTGCTGGGGGCGAGCCCACGGCAGGCGCGGATGCGCGGCGAGGAACTCCTCGCCCTGTTCGGCCTGGAGCACGCGGCCCGGCGTCCCGCCCGGACGTACTCGGGCGGCATGCGGCGCCGTCTGGACCTGGCGATCGGCCTGGTCGGGCGGCCCGATGTGCTGTTCCTGGACGAGCCGACCACCGGACTCGACCCGGAGAGCCGTATGGGGCTCTGGGAGATCGTCGAGCGGCTGGCGGCGGACGGGGTGGCCGTGCTGCTGACGACGCAGTACCTGGAGGAGGCCGACCGGCTCGCCGACACCATCGTGCTGCTCGACTCCGGCACGGTCGCCGCGACCGGCACGGCCCGTGAACTCAAGGCCCGGGTGGGCACGCTCACGGTGCAGCTCTCCTTCGCCGGGCCCGGGGAGCGGGCCGCCGCGACGGACGCGCTGCGCCGCTCGGGCCTGCGGCCGGGCCCGGGCGCGGACGACCTGGGCGTCGGTGTGCCCGTGGAGTCGTCCGCCGAGGTCCCGGCGGTGGTCCGGGCCCTGGACCGGGCCGGTGTCGTGGTGACCGGTCTCGACCTGAGCTCGCCGACCCTCGACGACGTGTATCTCGCCCTCACCCGGAGCGGGCAGCGCGCCCCGGCCGCGGCGGGGAAGGAGCAGCGATGACGGCTCCGGCAGACGGTACGGCCGCGCCGGTCACCCCCCGGGACGTCCCGGCGGTGCGGGGCGGCGCCCGGGAGAGCTGGCAGGGCAGCGGCCGGGTCACCCAGGTCCTCGTCCTGACCCGGCGCGCGCTGTGGTCCCAGTTCGCGGACCGCCGGGTGCTGGTGATCAAACTCGTCCAGCCGCTGCTCCTGCTGGTGGTGCTCGGTCAGCTCTTCGGCAGCATGGTCGATCCCGGGCTGCTGCCGAGCGGTGTGCCGTACATGGAGTTCCTGCTGCCGGCGCTGCTGGTGACGAGCGGCATCGGCTCGGCCGCGGCCTCGGGCGCGATTCTCAGCCGGGACATGGAGAACGGCATGACGGCCCGGCTGCGTTCGCTGCCCATCGCCCTGTCCTCGGTGCTCTTCGCCCGCTGCTGCGCCGATGTGGCGCGCTGCTGCGTCCAGATGGTCGTCATGGTGGTCTGCGCCTGGGCGCTGTTCGGCTACAGCCCGCCCGGCGGCATCCCGGGCACGGCCGCCGCCCTGGCGCTGGCCGCGTTCGTGATCTGGGCGCTGACGTGGGTCTTCCTCGCGCTGAGCTGCTGGCTGCGCAGCCTGGACGCCATGCAGAGCATCGCCGGTGTGGCCACCTTTCCCCTGATGTTCGGCTCAAGCGCATTCGCCCCGCTGGACGGCATGCCCTTCTGGCTCCGGCTGATCGCCCGTGCCAACCCGCTCAGTTACGCCGTCGACGCCGCGCGCGGTCTGTGCCTGGGGGCGCCGGACGCGGCCGGGCTGCTGGGCGCGCTGGCGGCGAGCACCGGCGTCGCGGCGGTCGGGATCCTGCTGGCCGTGCGCGGATTCCGCCGTCCGCCGGTGGGCTGACGCGCCGTCGGGCCGCCCCGCCGAGCGGGCCAGCGCCGGGACCAGTTCGCGGCGGGAGCGGACCCCGAGCTTGCGGTACACATGGCTCAGATGCCACTCGACGGTCTTGACGGAGACGTACAGGCCCCGCGCGATCTCCCGGTTGGACAGCCCGGTGCCCGCCAGCTCCGCCACCCGCCGCTCGCTGGGTGTCAGCCGGTCGTTCCCGCCGCGCGCGGCCCGCGAGCCGAGCACCCGCAGCTCCGTGTCGGCCAGCTCCGCCAGGACACCCGCGCCGCGCTCCCGGGCGATCTCCCGCCCCCGGCACAGGGACCGCCGGGCCGCCGCGCGCTGTCCCGACCGGCGCTCGGCCGAGCCCAACTGCACGAGACCGGCCGCCAGTTCCAGCGGCTGCTCCGCCGACTGCAACAGCGTCACGGCCCGCTGGAGCTCCTCCACGCCCCGACTGCCGCCGCGCAGGGCCCCGTTCACCCGGTGGGCCAGCGCCAGCGGCACCGCCGCGCCGAACTCCTGGGCCGTCTCCGTCTCCAGCCGGAGCACGGGTGCCGCCTCGTCCTCGCGGCCCGCCACGATCAGCGCCAGGGCGACGTGGTGCCAGCCGCCGGTCACCCGCAGGCCCAGCCGCCCTTCGGACGTCAGCCGGCGGGCGTGCCGCCACACCTCCAACGCCTCGTCGAGACGCCCCGATTCGGCACAGAGCCGGGCCCGGGCCTCCAGGGTCGGGCTGAACAGCAGATGGCCGGGCAGCTTCCCCGGCGGCACACCGTCACGCAGGACCCGCTCCGCGGCCTCCGTCTCGCCCCGGTCCAGCAGGACATGGCCCAGCACGGCCGCCGCCAACGCCACGCCCATGCCGGGCGGCCAGCCCCGGGCCCGTAACGCCAGCACCGCGCGGGCCTGGCGCTCCGCCTCGTCCAGCCGCCCCAGGCCGTACGACAGCATGGCGTGCAGCGCCACGGAGTCCGGCTGGTGTTCCGCCGCGCGGAGGTCGGTGCTGTGCGGCAGGGTGTCCAGCAGCAGCCCGCGTGCCTCGGAGAGCCGGCCGGTGGCGGCCAGCACGCACACGACGAGGTGGACGGAGGGCAGCCCGGTCAGCCCGTCGACGGGGAACTGGGTGATCCGCAGCATGCTGCCGACCTGCCGCACCAGGGTGCTCGCGGTGGCGCCGTTGTCCCGGTCGACGACCAGGCGCAGCGCCCGCAGCAGGGTCGCGTCCGGCCCGGCCGCGCTGCGCGCGGGGTAGCGGGAGTGGACGATGGCGCGGGCACCGGCCCGGGTCTCCACCTGCCCCAGGGACAGCAGCGCAGTGACGGCGTCGAGCCGGGTGCGCAGCCGCTCGTCGCCGCCGGGCAGCGCGGCCGCCAGCTCGCCGAGCAGGGACAGCGCGGCCGGATGCCGGTGCTCCCTGGCCAGGGCGTGCGCGTAGTGCAGACCGGTGGCCACCCGGGTCGCGGGGGAGGGCGCCTTCTCCAGGGCCTGGCGCAGATGCGCGAGCGCCTCGGGGCTCCCGGCGGCCAGCGCCGCGGCCCCGAGTTCGGCGAGCAGGTCGTACTCCCGTGTGGCGGGGGCCTGTTCGCGCAGGGCGCGCCGCAGCAGCAGGACCGACCGGTCCGCGCGGCCCTCCGTCACGGCCTGCCGTGCGGCGCCGCGCAGGACGGACTCGGCCCACGGGTCGCCCGCGGGCGGGGTGTGCAGCAGATGCTCACCGACCGCGGGCAGGGGCGCGTTGCGGGCCGCGAGGGCCCGGGCGGCGGCGCCGTGGGCGCGCTCCCGCACCGCCTGTGGGGTCAGGGCCAGCACGGCGGTCCGCAGCAGGGGCTGGGCGAGCCTGAGGTGCTCCTCGTCCCGCAGCAGCCCGGCGGCGACGGCTTCCGCGGCGGCCGTGTGGGCCGCGCCCGGCGGCAGACCGGCGGCCCGGGCCGCCTCGTCGACGGTGGCTCCGGTGTCGCCGAACACCGCGAGGGCCTCGGCCAGTCGCGCCGCCTCCCGGCTCAGGCCCGCCAGCCGCAGCCGGGTCCGCCGTACGACCCCGCGCGGCAGGGTCGTAAGGAGCCGGCCGAGGTGGGCCGGGTCCGGTTCGAGGCCGTCGCCCACGGCCTCGGCGCACAGCTCGCGCAGCAACAGCGGGTTGCCGCCGGTCAGTTCGTGGCACACCGTCGCGAACCGCTCCCGCGGCGGCTCCTGCCAGTGCCCGCGCACCACGGTCTCGGTCCCCGCCGGGGTCAGCGGCGCCAGCCACAGCGAGGCGGTGGGCGCCAGCCGGGCGAGCAGGTCCGCGGCCCGTGCGGCCGGGCCGTCGGTGTGCGGTGCGGTCATGGCGACGGCCAGCAGCACGGGCCGGTCGTCCAGACGGTTGGCCAGGTGGGTCAGGAACCGCAGGGACGGCTCGTCGGCCCACTGCAGGTCGTCGACCACCAGGGCGAGCGGTGACCGGGCGGCGAGCCGCAGCGTGAGCCGGTGGAGCTCCCGGACCAGGGCGTCCACCTCGGCCTCCGTCGGTCTCCCGTCCGGTTCGAGCAGGGCCCGTACCCGCTCGGCCGTTCTGCCCCCGGGCGGCTCCTCCTCCAGCAGCGCCTCGAAGAGCTGGAGGCAGACCCCGTAGGGCACTTGGCGTTCCTCGGTGCTGCCGCGCGCGGTGAGGACGAGCAGCCCGGCGCCGCGCGCGCTCTCCCGTACGACGCCGAGGACGGCGGACCGGCCGGAGCCCGGGTCGCCCTCGACGAGCAGCGCCCGTCCGCGCCCCGCCGACACGTCCGCGAGGGCGTCCTCGATCCGTTCCGCTTCTCGTTCTCTCTCCACAAGGACGGTCCCACCACTTTGCACACGCTCCCCCGTTCCGACAGAACAATTCTTGATCATTTCGTGTACGCGCGCCGACGAAAAGACCCTGGGATCGCCACAAAACGGTCCCGAGCTGCCCGGGTCCCCCGGGGATGCCTCCGGCGCGCAACGGCCGAACACACGTCAGGATCTTGTGCGGCCGCAAGTTCGCATCGCCTGTCACCCCCACGACATCGGAGAGGCAGAACACGTTGAGCACGCCAGCTACGCAGCACGGTGGAGCCGTTCGGCACAAAGACGCCATGCGGCTCAGCAGACGTCAGGCCGAGATCGTCGCCCTCATAGCCGAGGGCTACTCCGGAAAGGAGATCGCCCGCATCCTCCGGATGTCGCCCAAGACCGTGGAATCCCACATGCAACGTCTCTTCGACCGCTACGGCGTCCGCTCCCGCGCGGCCATCGTCGCCAAGTGGCTGACGAACTGCGCGTAAGGACGACCGGCTTCGGCGGGGCGGGCCCTGCGCCCGGCCCGTCGGCCACGTCCCGGCCTCAGCCCACCCCCAGCAGGGCCGTCAGGTGCCCGTGGGCCCGGTCCCACCCCCATTGCTCCCGCACCCATTCCCGGCCCTTGCGGCCCATCTCCCGGGCCAGTTCCGGATCGCCCAGCAGCAGCGTGAGCCGGTCGGCGAGTGCCGGGACGTCGCGGCCGTCGGCCAGGAACCCGGTCTCCCCGTCCCGGACCGTGTCCGGGGCCCCGCCCGAGTCGCCGACGACGACCGGCAGTCCGGCCGCCGCCGCCTCCAGGAACACGATCCCCAGGCCCTCCACCTCCATGCCCGCCCGGCGGGTCCGGCAGGGCATCGCGAAGACCTGCGCGGCGGCGTAGAACCCGGGCATGTCCTCGTGCGGGTGGCCTCCCGCGAAGACCACTGCCCCGGCCAGTCCCTCCTCGGCGGCGAGCCGGTGCAGGGCCCGGGCGTGCGGGCCGTCCCCGACCAGCAGCAGGACCGCGTCGGGCACACTGCGGCGCACCAGGCGTAACGCCCGTATGAGCGTGTCCTGCCCCTTGCGCGGGACGAGCCGCGCCGCACAGAGCACGACCGGCCGGTCGCCCAGGCCGTAGCGCTCCCGTACCCGGGCCGCGGCGGCCCCGGAGCCCTGGAAGACCTCGGCGTCGACGCCCGGCGCCAGCCGCCGCATGCGCGCCGCGGCCTCCGGCCCGACGGCGGCGGCTATCCGCGCCCGGGTGTAGGAACCGAGATACGTGACGCTGTCCACCCCGGCACCGACGCGGCGCAGCAGCGCGCGGGCGCCGGGCGTGCGCGCCCACCACACCTCGTGCCCGTGTGTCGTGGCGACCAGCCGCTCGACCTCCGTACGGCGGCGCAGTTCGCCGGCCATCAGCCCGAGCGGGGCCGCGGCCCCGAACCAGACGCTGTCGCAGTCGAACCGGCGGGCCAGCTCCGCCGCCCGGGCGGTGACCCGCCGGGTCGGCAGCAGCATGTGGGCGCGGTCGCGCACCACGGGGAACGGCAGCCGGGCGTCGTAGGCCCGGTCGCCCGGTGTGCTGGAGGTGTAGACGGCGACCCGGTCGGGCGGGAAGCGGACCGTCATGGCGTGGACGAAGGTCTCTATGCCGCCCTGGCGGGGCGGGAAGTCGTTGGTGACGACGAGCGTGCGCGGCATGGTCGGTCAGTCCTCCAGCGGCTTCACGGTGAACAGGTAGTTGCGGTGCGCCCCGGTGACCCGGTCCACGCGACGCCATCGGCCGTCCCGCCACAGGAACATCGAGTAGCCCGCGTCCCGCAGCTCCCCGACGAGCCGGCCGGCCCGCGCCCCGTACTTGGCCAGGTGCCGTTCCTCGATCTCCAGCAGCAGCGTGGGCCGGTCCCGCAGCAGCGTCCCGGCCGCCCCGGCCAGCACCAGGGGCTCCGCGCCCTCGACGTCCGCCTTGACGAAGTCGACGCGCGGCAGCCCGGCCGCCGCCACGATTTCGTCCACGGTGCCGACCCGCACGACGGGCCGCCGCTCGCCCGCGAACTCCTCGTTGGGCCCGAGGCCCCGCGCCCCGTCGGTGAGGAACGCCCGCCCGTGGACGGGCAGTCCGCGGCGGTACGGCAAGCTCATCACCGCCGCGTCCCGGGGCCGGTCGCCGAGGGCCATCCGGTGCGCGTGGGCCCGCCCGCCGCACAGCAGCCGCACCCCCGCGCCGAGGACGCGGTACGGCCCGGGCAGCGGCTCGAAGCCGTGCACGCACCCCTTGGGCCCGGCCACGTACGACAGCGCGTACGTGTACACCCCGTACTCGGCCCCGACGTCGAGGCAGACATCCCCGTCCTCCACCACCTGCCGCAGCCCGTCGATCTCGTCCTCCACGAAGGAGAAGCGGCGGCTGAGCGCGCACAGCGCGGAGTACGTCCAGCGCAGGGGACGCCCGGTCTCCCGGGACGGGGCGAGTCGTGTGGGCATGAGTCGCGTGGGCATGGCACCTCCTGGCCGGGCCGGGCGGTGGCCGGCCGGCACGATCCGGAACCAGCCGAGCAGCACCAGCGGGTAGACGACGTATCCGAAGCGGGTGGCGGGGATCAGGCACATGGCGATGCCGAGACCCAGCGCGAGCCGGTCGGCGGCGGCGACGGCGGTGCGCGGCGGGCGCGTCACGAGGGACACGGCCACCGCGACGGCGCTCAGCGCCAGCCCCGCCACCGCGAGGGCGAAACCCCCCGGCACGTACGTCGCCAGGAGGTAGCCCGGCAGCGGGCTGGTCGCCGGGGACCCGGTGCCCCCTTCGCCGAGCGGGAAGAGCAGCACGTGCTCGGCGAACGCCCCCGGGTCGGCGAGCGCGACCGGCAGCACGGCCAGTACGGCGAGCGCGACGGCCGTGGCACCGGCCCGTACGGCGGCCCGGCGCCCGGCGGTCACGGCGAGCAGCGCGAGCCCCACGGGCAGCAGCGGCCAAGCGGTCCACTTCAACGCCGCGGCGGCACCCAGCGCGAGCCCGGCGGCGACGGTCCCGCCCCGGCCCGCGAGCGCGAGCGCGAGACACATCAGCGCGATGACCGGCAGATCGACCCCGCCGACGGCGAGGGGCAGGGCGACAGCGGGGGTCGCGGCGAGCCAGAGCAGGGGCCGGGCAGCGCCGCGCCGGGACGGCCAGGAGTCCCCGTACAGCAGTGCCGCCAGCCCCATCGCCCCGAGTGACACCAGTGCGAACCAGAGGCGGGCGTCCGCGAGGGGGACGTCGCCGAGGAGGGCCCGGGGCAGTCCGAAGAGGGCCATGCCGGGCAAGTACGGGTTGTAGTCGCGCAGTTCGGCGGGGTCGGATACGTACGGGGTGCCGGAGTGCAGCAGCAGGCCGCCGGACCGCTCGACGACCGTGACCTCCATCTGCCGGGCCCCGTCGGCGACCAGGAACACCAGCGGCACCAGCACCGACCCGACGGCGGCCACCGCCGCGCTCGCCCGGCCCCAGGGCCGCGCGGAGAAGTGGGCGACGAGCGCGGCGAGTCCGTATCCGGCGGCGGCGCAGGCGCCCCACACCTGGTGCGGGGTGATGGTCGTGCGCAGACAGAGCAGCAGCGCGAACACCGCGCAGCCGGTCCAGCAGAGCGTCTCCCACGGACGGCGGGCGGTACGGCGCCCGGCCCTCGGGAGGGAGACGGGAAGGGCCGCAGGACGCACCGGCGGGGCGGTCCGTACCGTCTGTACCGATACCGCCGAGGGCACCAGCGAGTCGAACAACCCTCTCGAAGCGCCCCGCATCCCGCTCCCCCTGTCCCCTGCCGATCGGCGTCGGTCCACTGCCGGCAAGTCTTCGCAAGGGGCGGTCGAGAAGCGTCACACCGGATTCCGATCCTGGGCGTCAACCCGTGGTACTCGCCCGGCGCCCGGGTCAACCCGTACGGTGACGCGAGCCGGAGGGCCCTGGCCGACAATGTGGGGATGCGTCAGAAGCCGTCCCTGCGCCCCACCGCCTGGCCGCGCTCCCCCCGCTACCCGTACGTCACCGGCGTCCTGCTGACCGTCCTGGCCGCGGCCGAGGTCCTGCACGCGCGCATCACCTCGACGACGGTGCTGGCGACCCTGCCCTTCGTGGTGGTCCCGCTGCTGTGGCGGCAGCGCGAACCCCGGCTCGGACTCCTGGTGGTACCGGCGGCGCTGCTGAACTTCCTCTTCCGGCCCGAGCTGCTGATGGCGGTGGCGGTGGCCGGGGTCATGGGCCTCTACACCCTCGCGCGCCACCGCGTCCTGCATCCGGCGCTGCTCAGCGCCGCCGCGATCACGGGCTCGCTCCTCGTCAACGCGGGCCATGTGGCGACGGGCGTGTACGACCTCGGCGGCCGGTCGCCCGCCCTCGGCGCCGACGGCTCGCTGTCGTACTTCACGGAGTCGTTCGTCCTGGCGGTGGGCGTGGTGGCGACGGTCGGCATCGCGGACGCCTTCCGCAGCCGGGAGGAGTCCCGGCAGGCGCGCGACGCGGCCCAGCGGGAGCTGATCGCCATGGAGCGCAGGCATGCCGCGGCCCAGGAACGAGCGGCCATAGCGCGGGAGTTGCACGACATCGTGGCGCACTCGGTGTCGGTGATCGCGGTCCAGGCGGAGAGCGCCACGTACACCACGCCCGACCTGTCCCCGCCGGCGCGCGACGGCTTCCAGCAGATCGCCTCCTCCGCCCGCTCGGCCCTGACCGAACTGCGCCAGCTCCTCAGCGTGCTGCACGCGGACGACGCCGGGGCCGAGGACCCCGCACCGGTGCTGCCGCAGCCCACGCTCGACTCCCTGGACGCCCTGCTGGAGGCCCACCGGTCGGGCGGCGGCGAGGTCACCCTGCACACCGAGGGCACCCGGCCCCCGGCGCTCCCGCCCTCCCTCGAACTCACGGCCTACCGCATCGTCCAGGAGGCCCTGACGAACGCCCGCCGCCACGCCAGGGGCGCCGCGGTCGACATACTCCTCACCTACGAGGAGGACGAGCTCCGGGTTCGCATCGCCGACGACGGACCGGGCCCGCCGAGCCTCCAACTCGACTCTGGAGGCCACGGGTTGAGCGGTATGCGGGAGCGTGCGACGCTACTCGGCGGACGTCTGACCTGCGGGCCGGCCGGTCCCGGGGGCGGCTTCCTGGTCGAGGCCGGACTCCCGGTGCGGGCGGGCGCGAAGAGCTTCGCGGAGGGTGTGTACGAGTGACGGCGGGGGAACCGATCCGCGCGATCGTGGCCGACGACCAGGCGGTGGTGCGAACCGGCTTCGTGAACCTGCTGTCCACCCAGGACGACATCGACGTCGTCGGCGAGGCGGAGGACGGCGAACAGGCCGTCGCCCTCGCGCTGGCCCACCGGCCCGACGTGGCCCTGCTGGACATCAGGATGCCCAGGCTGGACGGCATCCAGGCCGCGCGCACGATCCTCCAGGAGACCGAGGGCGCCACGAAGGCGCTGATGCTCACCACCTTCGACCTCGACCAGTACGTCTTCGACGCGCTCGCGGCCGGCGCCAGCGGCTTCCTCCTCAAGGACGCCACCTTCCCCGAACTCCTGCACGCCGTACGGGTGGTGGCCGCGGGCGACGCCATGCTGGCCCCCGGCATCACCCGCCGCCTCATCTCCGAGTTCGCCCCCCGCCGCCCGGTCACCGCCCCGGGGCCCCTCCTGGACCGCCTCACGGCCCGCGAGATCGAGGTCCTCCTCCTGATCGCCCAGGGCCACTCCAACGCGGACATCGCCGACCGCCTCACCATCACCGACCACACGGTCAAGACCCACATCAACCGCCTGTTCACCAAGCTGGAGGTCCGCGACCGGGCGCAGGCGGTGATCGTGGCGTACGAGGCGGGTCTGGTGACGCCGGGGGAGGGCGGATGAGGCAGCACCACGCCCCCGACCCGGCCACCAGGAC
>NZ_JBHUQX010000098.1:0-24164 GCF_042674225.1 Streptomyces sp. NPDC056948 | reverse complement strand
CTCCTCCTCGACGACAGTGGCGTCGATGCCCGAGTCCGCTTCCATGTCCGCGAACGACTGGTCGTAGAGCACCTCGCCGCGTGCGTTGAGGGCGAGCACGTCGAGCAGAGAGACCCCGGCGCCCTCGGCGGTGCCGCGCATCTCCTCCAGCAGGTGCGGGGCGTAGGAGGCGACCGGCTCCTGCCAGCGGGCGGCGCGGGCGGTGACCTGCTCCCAGGTCAGACCGGCGGAGTGGCCGAAGGCCTCCTCATAGTAGGCGAGCGCGGTGTGCAGCCGGTCGCGGACGGCCTCGCCGTACTGGCGGCCGCGCTCGGCCGGGGTGCCGGAGATCTCGACGAGAGGGAGGGACGGGGACGCAGGGGGTGCCATTGTTCTCCTCGCAGTGGAGGGCTGTCCGCCGCACCGACGTGCTGTAACGTCGATTACGAAAACCGCTCCTCTTGGAATGCGTTGCCCAGGAGAGTAACGGCCGACACGAGGAAGTCAATGCCTGTAACGGAGATTTCAGAGCCCGGAGATCTGGGAGAGGGCGTGGCCCGCCTCCGCGCTGCCGTGCGCGACCACTGGGAGGCCCTGTCCGCCTCCGAGCGCGCGGTCGCCCAGTACCTGGCGAGCGCCCCCGTGGAACAGCTGCTGTTCGCCAGCGCCCAGGAACTGGGCACGGCCAGCGGCACCAGCAACGCCACCGTCGTCCGTGCCCTGCAGCGCCTCGGCTACGGGGGACTCCCCGCCCTCAAGCGCGAGCTGGCCACCGGCTTCACCGCGGCCGTCGCGCCCGAGGTGCGACTGAAGCAGCGCATCGCCCACGTCGGGCGGGACCTGGACGGCATCTGGGGCGATGTCCTCGACGAGGCCCAGGAGCGGATCGAGCAGACCCGGCGGCTGACCGACCAGGAGTCGCTGCGGGCGGCGGTCGCGGCACTGGCGGACGCCGGGGAGGTCCACTGCTTCGGCATCGCCGCCTCCGAAGCGGCCGCCCGGCACCTGGCGCTCGCGCTCGGCCGTATCGGCCGCCGCTCCCGGTTCCTCGACGCGACCGGCTTCGCCCTCGCCGACCATCTGCTCGGCCTGCGCCAGGGCGACGCCGTGGTGATCTTCCAGCCCGGACGCGCCCTCACCGAGCTGACCGTGCTCGTCGAGCGGGCCCGCGCGGTCGGGGCACGCGTCGTGCTCGTCACGGACGAGTTGGGCGAGGAGTTCGGCGACCGCGTCGACGCCGTCCTCACCGCGCCCCACACCCCGACCGGCATCACCTCGGAGGCGCTCACCGCGCTGGTCGTCGCCGATGTCCTGCTGCTGGCCCTGACCACCCTGGACGAGGAACGGGCCGTGGACACGTCGCACCAACTGACCGTCCTGCGCGAGCAACTGCTGTCACCGAAGGGCAACCGCAGGGGCTGACGGTGATCGAGTGGTGAGGTCCAGGAGGCGGGCGTACCGTCGAACGGTGGACACCGCAGGCAGCAGCCCGCAGCCGGCTTCACCACAGGCGACCACCACCAGGGAATCCGGTGGTGGCGGAAGCACGATGGCACTGCTCGTCATCGCCTCGTGCCAGTTGATGGTGGTCCTCGACATCACCATCGTGAACATCGCGCTGCCGCACATCCAGAGTTCGCTGGACTTCTCCACCACCAGCCTGTCCTGGGTGGTCAACGCCTACACCCTCACCTTCGGCGGCCTGCTGCTGCTCGGCGGCCGGGCCGGCGACATCCTGGGCCGGCGGCGCGTCTTCATCTTCGGCGTGCTGCTCTTCGTGCTCGCCTCCCTGCTCGGCGGGTTCGCCCAGAACTCCGGCCAACTCCTCGGCGCACGCGCCCTCCAGGGCGTCGGCGGCGCCATCGCCTCCCCGACGTCCCTCGCCCTGATCAGCACCACCTTCCGCGAAGGGCCCGAACGCAACCGCGCCTTCGGCGTCTTCGCCGCGGTCTCGGCCGGCGGCGGCGCGATCGGCCTGCTCGCCGGCGGCATGCTCGTGGAGTGGCTGAACTGGCGGTGGGTGCTGTTCGTCAACGTGCCCATCGGGCTGCTCATCGTGCTCGCCACGCCCCGCTACATCCGGGAGTCCGAACGCCACCCCGGACGCTTCGACATCGCCGGCGCGCTCACCTCCACCGCGGGCATGGTGCTGCTCGTCTACGGGTTCATCCGAGCCGCGCAGGAAGGCTGGCGGGACCCGCTCACGCTGGGCTCGTTCGCCGGGGCGGTCATCGTCCTGGCGGCCTTCATCCTCATCGAGCGGCGCTCCAGACAGCCCATCACGCCCCTGCACATGTTCGCCGACCGCAATCGTGCGGGCACCTACGGCATCATGCTGTGCCTCGCCGCCGCGATCTTCGGCATGTTCTTCTTCCTGACGCTCTTCGTGCAGAACGTGCTGGGCTTCAGCCCGCTGGCGGCCGGACTGGCCTTCCTGCCGGTCAGCGCGGTCATCGCCGTCGGCGCCGGACTGGCCTCGCGGTTCCTGCCCGTCTACGGGCCCAAACCGTTCATGGTGGTGGGCGCGATCCTGGCGGCCGCAGGCCTCGCCTGGCTCACCCTGACCGACGTGCACTCCACCTACGCGGGCAGCGTCCTCGGCCCGATGCTCGTCTTCAGCCTGGGCATGGGCATGGAGTTCGTGTCGCTGACCCTCATGGCGCTGTCCAACGTGGCAACACCGGAGACCGGCGCGGCGTCCGGACTCCTCAACGCCACCCAGCAGGTCGGCGGCTCGCTCGGCCTGTCCATCCTGGTCACGATGTACGGCACGGCCAGCACCAACGAGGCGGAGAAACAGATCCCGGACTTCCTCAGGCAGGCGACCCCGGCCGAGCGGCTGCGGTTCGAACAGACCGGGCAACCGCCCAAGCCCTGGTCCGACGAGATCCTCACCGCCGGCGTCTCGGCAGCCTTCATCATGGCGGCGATCTTCACCGTCATCGCCGCGGTGATCGCCCTCGTCGTCATCCAGGTCCGCCCCTCCGACCTGGAACGCCTCAAGGGCGGGGCGGGCCCAGGCCCGATGTGAGACCCGCCCCCCGGCTCGCTAGCCCCCGGGCCGGCGGCAGTTCTCCAGTGCGTCGGCGAGGCCCGCCGTGTCCGTGCCGAGCTTGCGGTACACGGAGGACAGGAGCTGCCGTACCCCCTGCTCGGTGATCCGCAGGTCCTTCGCCACCTCCGGCGCCGGGTGGCCCTGGGCCGTCTTCTCGGCGGCCCGGCGTTCCGGGCCCGTCAGCATGTCCGTCTGCGCGTAGCGCAGGGGCAGCGGGCGCAGTCCCGCGGCGGAGAGCTCCCGCCTGGCCCGGGTGGCCAGACCGTCGGCACCGCAGTGCACCGCCCCCTCCAGTCCCTGGTAGAGCCGGTCGGCGGCATCGTGCAGCCGGCCGCTGCGGACCAGCGCGGCGCCATGACCCACCAGGGCACGGGCCAGTTCGTACGCCGCGGGCGACCGCTCCAGATGATCGACGGCCTGCGTGTGCAGATCGAGCGCCGCCTGCCCGCCCGTCACCTCCGCCTGGACCCGCAGCGCCTGGCCGATCGCGGACGCCGCACCGAAGTCCCGGGCTCGCTTGGCGGCGTCCTGGGCGTGCAGCACCGCCTGGTCGGGAGCGGTGCGGGCGAGCGCCGAGGCCAGCCCCAGTTGCCAGGGGCACCACGACGGGTTGTGCCAGTCCCGCCCCTCCAGCCAGTCCCCGACCCGGGACAACAGGCGCGCCGCCTCGGCGAGTCGCCCCTCCGCCAGGAGCAGTTCGGCGTACACCGTGCGGGGATCGGGGAAGATGACGGCGTTGGGGACCACGTCGCCGTAGTGGTACGTGTCGGCGAGCCGGCGCGCGTCGGTGGTCCGCCCGCGGGCCAGCAGGATCTGGATGAGAATGCCGATGGCGAACCACTGGGCGGGCACCGCTCCTTCGACGCGCTCCGCGGTGTGCAGCCCGGCCCGGACGAGTTCCTCGGCCTCGGGGAGGCTGCCACGGCGGTAGCGGATATAGCCCAGAAGCGTCTGGCCCTGCGCCAGATGGGAACCGCGCCACCCCCTGTGCTCGCACTCGGCCATCCCCTCGGCGAACAGTTCCTCGGCCCGCCGCGGCTGGTCGCAGTACATGAACAGCAGGGCGACCGCGGCGGGCACCTCGAAGCCGCGGTTCTCGTCGGTCCAGCTCATCCCTCCGCTCAGGGCCTCCTCCGCGAACCCGAGGGCGCTCCGCCGCGGCTCGCCGCGCACGAGGGCGTCCCACGCCCGCAGACCGAGGATGTAGCGCTCCTCCAGGCCCCGGCCGGTCAGCTTGCCGGCCAGCCGCGCCAGCCGGCGCGAGCGCGCGGACGAGTCGGACTCGTCGGCGCGAAAGGCGCTCCATACGAAGTGATCCGCCTGCATGCGCAGTCTGACGCGCGCGTTGGTGGCGCGCCGCGCCTCGTCGGCGGCCACGGTCGCGGCCTCGGTCAGCCGGTCGGTGTGGGCCAGCGCCTGCGTCAGCAGGTAGACGATGGAGGCGCGCAGGTCGGGGTCGATTCCGGGCTCCTTCAGCGCCTCCCGGAGATGGCTCACCGTGGCCGTGGGCTCGATCAGGAAGGTCGAGGAGGCCAGTTCGTGGAGCAGGGCGGCGCGGTCCTCGGCAGGGGGCGGTTCCCGCAACGCCC
The DNA here is from genome assembly GCF_042674225.1 of Streptomyces sp. NPDC056948. NCBI lineage: Bacteria > Bacillati > Actinomycetota > Actinomycetes > Kitasatosporales > Streptomycetaceae > Streptomyces > Streptomyces sp. NPDC056948. The sequence goes on along the minus strand of NZ_JBHUQX010000098.1, from coordinate 19,541 downwards.
GGGTCAGCACGCGCCGGGCGGCCTCCGGGGCACCGGCACGGAGGTACTCACGCGCGGCGGCGCGCAGGCACGCGACCGTCTCGGGCCGGCCGTCGCAGGGCACCTCCAGCAGGTGACGGGCGGCGGCCATGGGGTCGGACTCGACCGTCTGGGCGGCGTTGGCGGCCGCGTCGTGCATGCCGACGCGCAGGCTCGAGGGGATGTCGCGGTAGACCGTCGTGGCGATCAGCGGATGGACGAACTCCAGCGCGCCCGCGGCCTCGTCGGCGTCCCTGAGGATGCGGCAGGCGCGCAGCTTCTCGGTCGCTTCGAGGGCCTCCACGCTGCCGACCACCGCGAGGTCGGCGGCAGCCTCCGCTGAGAAGGGCCCGCCCAGGACGGCGCCGGCCCACGCGAAGCGGACCGTGCTCGGGCCGAGCCGCCTGAGGCGCTCGATCAGGCCGGGCCCCTTGACCGCCGTGGCGAGGTCCCGCATCACGGGCACCTCGTCCTGGGTTCCCCGCACCCGCCGCTCGCGGAGCCTGATGGCCAGTTCGACGGCCTCGAAGGGGCTTCCGTTGGTGACCGTCCAGCACTCGCCGCAGAACTCGTCCTCGGCTTCCTCGCCCACCTCCTCCCTGATGATCCGCGCCACACCGGCCTCGCCGAGCGGAGACAGCACGTGCGGGCGCTGCTCATGGCGTTCGACGAGCGTGCGGAACGAGGTCGCGTCGGACGGGAGTTCGTCCGGCCGGTAGCCGACGACCACCAGGAGCGGGAGGTCCGCTACCCGGGGCGCGAAGGAGGCGAGCCAGTCGAGGGATTCGGTATCGGCCCAGTGCAGGTCGTCCAGGAGCAGAACGATAGGCGAATTCAGCATCGTCAGGCGCGTCATGACCCAGTCGAGGCCGTCGCGCACTCCGGTCGGGTCCGGCATCCGAGCGGTGTCCGTCGCCTCGAGACCGAGCGCGGCGCCGACGATGTCGTACCAACTGCCCAGGAAATCCCGGCGCTCCGGCCCGCTCATTCCGGCCAGGACGGGCTGCATGACCTGGCGGACGACGCGGAACGCCAGTCCCTGCTCGTTCTCGCCGCCCTTGCCCGAGAACACCGTGAACCCCTGTGCGGCGGCGCGGGCGCGCGCCGCCGCGATCAGTGTCGTCTTGCCCAGCCCGGCCTCACCCGTGAAGGCGAGCAGCCCGCCGCGCGGTACCCGGGGCACGCCGTCGACGGAGTCCCGGAGCCCCGCCAGTGCGCGATCGATGGCTTGGAGCTCCTCGTCGCGTTCGAGGAGAGGCCGGTGTTCGGTGATCGGTTGCCGCAGCCCATGGGCCATGTGGTCTACCGCTTCCTGTCGTAGCTCCCCGCCGGACGGGGCGAGCGTACGCCCCGATACAGGCCGTTTGGCCGGGTCGTAACAGGAGGTAGACAGGGAGAGTGAATTTCCCGCAGGAGCGCTTTGAGTGCCCACCTTTCGGGGTAGCGTGGTCCGTTTCCGCCCCTTTCGGGAGTCCTGTGGGGCGGCGGCCGGCCGGGCGGACGGTCAGAGCCCTGCGGGTGCCGCCATCGTGTCGGCGTACCGCGGCACGGTACGGGACCAGAAGTAGCAGCCGCGGATCCAGCCGGCCATGCCCTCCACATAGCCGACGCCGGACGGGCTCAACTCCGGCCTGATCTCACCGTAGAGCTCCTCGAACTCGCGGATCGTGCGGTTGATGTGCCGTACGGCCAGCGTGACGGCCACCGGCAGGGAGCACCGGTGGGTCCGCTGGTAGGCGAGGGCCAGGTTGATCATGCCGCCCGCGCGCTGTTCCTTCACCGCGGAGAAGAGGTCGGGTATCCACACCGCCGCGTCGGCCGACAACCGGCTCAGGCGTCGCATGACGGGGTGGTGGATCTCCTGCGGGGTCAGTTCGTGCCGCTGCGCGGCCTCGCACAGCGGGTAGAACGGCTCGACGCCGGCGATGAGGGAACGTATGGACCGGCACAGCCCGCTGCCCACCGGGTCGGAATGGGCCTGGGCCACCGCTTCGTACAGGAGGCCGTGCACGTACTCACGGCTGTTCCAGGCCCATCGTGCGGCCTGGTCGGGTGTGCACCGCTCCCGGACCTGTCGATACAGGTCGGCCAGGGCCGCCCCGAGCGGGGTGGTGGGCGGCCGGCCGTCCCGCAGGATCGCGACGCTCTCGCTCAGCATGGGCAGCAGCAGTCCGGGCGAGCGCCGGCCGATGTCCTCCGCCCGGTCGTCGAAGACGAACTGGTAGGCGATCTGGTTGGCGACGATCTGGAGGAGCCCTGAATCCATGTCCGGGCTGTTGTAGGCCGCGAGTTCGGCGGGACGCGTGTAGGAGATCATGGCCGCCACGGCCGGGTCATCGGTCAGCCCCCATGCGCTCAGCCAGATGTCGACGCCGGCCGACGCTTCGGACGCGTGGGGATTGCGCTCGAAGGGGAATGGCATGTAGAGGTTCGCGTCGATCAGTTCCCGCAGATTGACCGCCCGCATTCGGTCCTGCGCGGCGGGCGCTATTTCCTCATGCGTCGTGGACATCGTTGCCACCTGCCGTTCGGGAGTTGTGGACGACGGGTGCGACGGCTGTCCGGGGTGCGCGGGAACCCGCCCGGGGCGGTGTGCCCACCGGCCTCGTGGTTCGCGGTTCGCAGGTCATGACCAGGCTCCTCGGCCCCAACGACGCGGCGGGGCGCAGCCGTTCCTCGTGGCCGGGCAGATGACGCAGTCGCCAGTGGCGGGTGATGAACGCGACGGCGACCATGGCCTCCGTCATGGCGAGTGTCTCTCCGATGCATTTCCGGCGGCCCGCTCCGAACGGGATCATCGCTCCGGGGCGGACCGCGACGGACTGCCCGGGCAGCCAGCGGCCGGGGAGGAAGCGGTCGGGGTCGGGGAACAGAGCGGGGTCGTGGTGCAGGAGGTACGGGCTGAACACGACCGTGGCGCCCCGCGGGAGCGGGTGCCCGGCGAGCTCCGTGTCCTTCGTGGCGACGCGGGTGAAGAGCCAGCCGGGCGGGCGGTGGCGCAGGGTCTCGGTGAGGACGGACCGCGTGTGGACGAGGCGCGGCAGTTCGTCGGGGCCGGGCGGCCGTCCTGAAGCGAGCACGGCGTCGACCTCGGAGTGCAGACGGCGTTCCTCCTCGGGATGCCGCCCCACGAGGTCCAAGGCCGAGGAGAGGCACAGGGCGGTGCTCTCGGCGCCCGCGAACATCAGCGTGATCACCTGGCCGTGCACTTCCTGATCGGTGATCGCCGTCCCTCCGTCGTCCCCGCGCGCGGCCGCCAGCAGAGTCCCCAGCAGGTCGTCCCGGTCGTCCCGGGCAGCGCCTCGCCGGCGCTCGGCGACCGCCGCGTCGACGATCGCGCGCAGGCGGTCGGAAGCGTGCCGGTAGCGCCGGTTCGCCGGAGTGGGAACACGGAACAGGGCGTCGACCGGCATCACCGTCCGGACGAACATGCCGCGGACCACGGTGGCCAGGCACCCGCGCATCTCGTCGGCCGTCGCGGCGTCGAGCGAGTCGGAGAAGAGGACGCGGCTGATCACACGTGTCGACAGGTCCATCATGGTCGCGCTGATATCGATCGTCTGCCCGCCCCGCCACGCGCGGCACACCGACTCCACTTCCTCGCCCATCAGTTGTACCTGGTCGGCGACACGGGCCTTGCGGAAGCCGGGTTGGAGCAGCCTGCGCTGACGCCGGTGATCCTGATGGCGGCAGGTGCCGACGCCGTCCCCCAGTAAGGTCCGCAGCCGGTCGTAGAGCGGGCCGCCCTTGTCGAACGTCTCCGGGTCCCCGAGTACCTGGTGGACGAGATCCGGGTGACAGGCCATCCAGGCACGCTGCGGACCCAGGCGTATTTCGACCAGATCCCCGTGCGCGGACAGAGATTCCAGAAAAGCCAGCGGCCGACGGACCAAGTCGATACCGTGGCCCAGGAATGGGAATATGCCTGGAGCAGTGCCCACTGTCCAATTTCGGGCCGATCCGGGAACGGAGCCGCTCATCGAATACCACCTGCCTCAGTCGGCACACGGGATTGTGGTGCGGTTGCACCGATTTGACGCTCGCCTCAGTCCTGCCCAGTGAAATCTGCCGACGGCTCGCCGAATCCTTTCTCCATAGGGGCGCACGGAAGCACGGAGGGGCGTCGGGCGAATCACGATTACTGCATGCATTCAGTTTGTTAATGCTTTTCTGTGCAGGAAGAAATCCGTGTTTCGCCTGTGCTCCTGAAGGCCACGGCAGTCGTGTGGCATGCCTGGCATGAACATGGAGACCATGGCTGGTGGGCCGTCGCGGCTATACGGCCCTCGCCATGAGAATCCCCACCAACAGCGCGGTGCGCGGCGGGACATGGTCCAGCAGAACGTGCTCGTGCCGGGCGTGGGCACCGTCGCCCACCGCTCCCAGACCGTCGAGGACGGGACGGCCCAGCGCGGAGACGAAGTTGCCGTCGCTCGCTCCGCCGACGGCGGTCTCCCGCAGGGCCCACCCCAGTTCCGCCGCTGCCGCGTGTGCCTGCTCGAACAGGAGGTGTGAGGCGGGCGTCGGCACCATCGGGGGGCGGTTCCATTCGCCGGTGACCGAGACCCGTACCCGGGAATCGGAGGGGGCGAGAGCGGCCAATGCGGCGTCGACGCGGGCCCCTTCGGCAGGGTCGGCGATCCGTACGTCGATGCCGCAGCCCGCCCGGCCGGCGATGACGTTGCGCCCCGTGCCGCCGCTGATCAGCCCGACGTTGACCGTCGTCCCGCGCTCCCGCGAGCCCAGCCCGGCGACACGGGTGACCAGTTCGGCGAGCGCGTGCACGGCGCTGGCGCCCTTGTACGGGTCGAGGCCCGCGTGCGCCTCCACGCCCTCCACCGTCACGTCGAACAGGCCGACCCCCTTGCGGGCCGTCTTGAGCGCGCCCTCCGGCCCGGCCGAGGCCTCGCACACCAGCGTGGCCGTCGCGTCCTCGCCCAGCCGCTCGATCACCGGCCGGGAGGCGGGGCTGCCGATCTCCTCGTCGCCGTTGAACAGCAGCCGTACCGACGGGCGCGGCAGGTCCAGCTCCCGCAGCAGGCGCAGCGCCCACACCGCCTGCACCAGACCGCACTTCATGTCGAAGACGCCCGGCCCCGTGGCCCGGCCGTCCTCGCTCACCCGGAAGGGCCACTCGGCGAGGGTGCCGGCCGGCCACACCGTGTCGTAGTGGCACAGGACCAGCACCACCCCGGGCGACGTGCCCCGGTAGAGCAGCTCCAGCATGTCGCCGTGGGCGCCGCCGTCATGGCGCCGGGACTCGCCCGGCGGGCCGAGCCGGTGATGCGTCCAGGCCTCGACGGCGGCGAGCCCGGTGGTCAGCAACTCCTTGTCGTCGCTGGGTGTCTCCAGCTCGACCAGCGTCCGCAGATCACCGGTGATCTCCGGCAGGGCGGCCCGGGCCAGCGACTCGACACGGGTCAGGGACATGCGCGCTCCTTGTCGTACGTACGGCGATGCGTCACGGCGGTCAGCGGACGGGGACGCCCGGGCCCAGCGGAATGCCCAGCGCCCACCAGGCGTAGAACAGCAGAGTCCAGGCCACCAGCATGACCAGGCACAGCGGCAGGGTCAGCGACAGCAGCGTGCCGATGCCGGCCGAGCGCCGGTAGCGCTGTACGACGCTCAGAGTCATGACGAAGTAGGCGCTCATCGGGGTCGCCGCGTTGGTGCACGAGTCCGCGATGCGGTACACCGCCTGGGTCACCTCGGGCGGGATGTCGAGCAGCATGAACATCGGGACGAACACCGGGGAGACCAGGGCCCATTGGGCGGATCCGCTGGTGACCAGCAGATTGATCACCGTGCAGATGAGCAGGACGCCGAGGAACGCGACCGGTCCCGTGATGCCGGCCGACTTCAGCAGGCCGGCGCCCCGGATCGCCAGGACCTCGCCGACACCGGTCCACTTGAAGTACGCCAGGAACTGGGAGATGGCGAAGAACAGCACCAGGATCGGCGCCATCTCGCGCAGGCCCTTCGCCATCTGGTCGGGGATGTCCCGGCCCTTCCGTACCGTCCCCACCGTCCACCCGTACACGGCGCCCACGATCAGGAACGCCACCGCCAGGACGACCGCGATGCCGGTGAGCACCGGCGACTCCACGATGCTGCCGCCCTCACCGCGCAGCGGCGACCCGGCCGGGACCATCGCCGCCACGACCAGCGCCGCGTACGCCAGCAGCACCAGACCGGCGTTGCGCAGGCCCGTGCGCTCCTCCGGGCGCAGGGTCAGCCCGCCGGAGACCTCGCCCGCGCCCTCGGGGACGTCCTCCGGCTCCGGCTCCTCCGGCATCGCCGCCACCCGCCGCGCGATGACCTTCTCCGTGACGACAGTGATCACGAGGGCCAGGACGACGGACGAGACCAGGGAGAAGAAGTAGTTGGACAGCGGGTTGACCACGTACGACGGGTCGACCGTGTGCGCGGCGGCCGTCGTGAGCCCGGACAGCACCGCGTCCGTCGGCGTGACCAGCGGACTCGCGTCATAGCCGGCGGCCACCGACACGAACGCCACCACGGCACCCAGCATCGGGCTGCGCCCCACCGCCCGGAACGCCATCGCGCCCAGCGGCACCAGCACCACATAGGCCGCGTCGGACGCGACATGCGCGACCATCGCCGTGAAGGCCAGCGTGAACGTCAGCCAGCGGGCCGGGACCCGCGCGACGGCCGCCCGCAGCATCGCCGGCAGCAGCCCCGACCGGTCGGCGACGGCCACGCCCAGCATGACCACCAGGATCGTGCCGAGCGGCGGGAACGTGGCGTAGTTGGTCACCGCGTCGGAGATCATCATCCGCAGCCCCTCGCCCGAGACGAGGCTACGCACCCCCACCGTCTTGCCGGTGGCGGGATTGAGCGCGGAGGCGCCGGTCGCCGACAGGAGCCAGCTGACCAGGGCCAGTACGACGCTCAGTACGCCGAACAGCCAGAAGGGGTGGGGGAGTTTGTTGCCGAGGCGTTCGATGCGTCCGAGGACGGCGAGCAGCCGGGAGAGCTGCTTCGAAGGAGCGTCGGGCGGTGGGGGTGAAGTGGCGGTGGTCACATCCCTATTGACGATGCCGTGACGAAATCATGCAAGTGAAAAGGTTGTTGTGGTCGTATCGGTCGCGTGAAGCCGCTGGTTGACGGATTCGTTCCATGAAGGGATGGGCACTGATGGACCCCGTGGAGAACGCCCTGGACGAAGACGACCTCGATCTGGTCGCCGCGCTCCAGCGTGCGCCGCGCGCCCCGCTCAGCCTCCTCGCCCAGGCGCTGGGCGTGTCGGCGAGCACCGTGGGACGGCGGCTGGCCCGGCTGGAGTCGAACCGGCTGCTGCGGGTGATCGGCCAGGTCGACCTGTCGGTGTCCGGCGAGGGCACGCCCTGGCATGTGTGGGTGACCGCGGCGCCGGGACGGACCGACGACGTCGCCCGGCGGCTCGTCGCACTGCCCGAGGCGGCCCATGTCGCGGTCACCGCGGGGCAGGCGGACGTCTACTGCGTCGTCCAGCCCACCCGCCGCACCGAGACCCACGACCTGCTCACCCGGCGCGTCGCCGCACTCCCCGGCGTGCACTCCACCCGCACCGCACTCGTCCTGCGCGCCGACACCAAGTCCGACTCCTGGCGGCTGCCCCGGCTGACGGCGGACCAGCACCGGCTGCTCGCCGAGTACGCGGCCCAGGACGGCGACGCCGCACCGGACGGCACCGACCGGCCCGCCCGCCTCGCCGGCGACGAACTGCGCACGCTGCGGCTGCTCGCCGCCGACGGCCGCATGACCGCCGCCCAGGTGTCCCGGGAGCTCGGCATCGGCCAGTCCACCGCCTACCGCGTCACCCAGTCGCTGCTCCAGCGCGAACTGATCCGCCCCCGCGTGGAGATCGAGCCCGGACTGCTCGGCTACGCCCTGGAGGCGGTGGTCGCCCTGACCGTGTCACCCGGCGGGGTGGGCGAGGCGGCCCGGACGCTCGCCCGGCACCCCTCCGCCCGCTACGTGTCGACCAACGCGGGCCCCTTCTCCGTCGTCCACCAGGGCGTCTTCCGCGACGAGGCGGGCCTCGCCGCGTTCCTCACCCGCGATGTGGCGGGCCTTCCCGGGGTGCTCTCGTTCGATGTCTCCGTCGTGCTCCGGGCGCTGCGGCGGCACTGGCTCGACCGGGAGGACGGCCGCCTGGCGAACGCGCCCGGACCGGCGGACCAGGGGCGGGACCGCATGCCGAGGCCCGAAGGGGACACCGACCAGTGGGAGTACAGCACATGACGACACGTGAGACCGCCATCGGCCTGGCCGAGGCCTACTACGACTCGGGGGAGTTCCTCGCCGACCTGCGGCGCCGGGTCGCGTTCCCGACGCAGAGCCCGCCGCCCGACGGCACGGGCCCGCTGCGCACCTACCTGACCGACGAACTCACCCCCGCCGTGAGCCGCCTGGGCGCGACCGTACGGATCGTCGACAACCCGGTGCCGGGCGCGGGACCGTTCCTGCTCGCCCACCGGCACGAGGCCGACGACCTGCCCACCGTCCTGGTCTACGGCCACGGCGATGTCGTCCCCGGCCAGGACGACCGGTGGCGCACCGGCTTGTCCCCCTGGGAACTCGTCGTCGAGGGCGACCGCCTCTACGGGCGCGGCACCGCCGACAACAAGGGCCAGCACACCGTCAACCTGGCCGCGCTCGAACAGGTCCTGGCGGCTCGCGGAGGCCGACTGGGCTTCAATCTGAAGGTGCTCGTCGAGACCGGGGAGGAGTCCGGCTCACCGGGCCTGCACGAGATGTGCCGCCGGCTGAAGGACGACCTGGCCGCCGACCTGCTGATCGCCTCCGACGGGCCGCGGCTCGCGGCCGGCCGCCCGACCCTGTTCCTCGGCTCGCGGGGAGCCGCCAACTTTCGCCTGCGTGTGGCCCTGCGCGAAGGCGCCCACCACTCGGGCAACTGGGGCGGTGCCCTGCGCAATCCCGCCACGGTGCTCGCCGGTGCATTGGCGACCCTGGTCGATGCCCGGGGCCGCATCCTCGTGGACGGCCTGCGACCACCGGCGCTGCCCGGGCCCGTCGCCGCCGCCCTGGCGGACCTCACCGTGGGCGGCGGGGACGACGACCCGGACGTGGACACCGACTGGGGCGAGCCGGGTCTCACCCCGGCCGAACGCGTCTTCGGCTGGAACACGCTGGAGGTCCTCACCCTGGCCGCAGGCGACCCCGCCAAGCCCGTCGGGGCCATCCCCGGCACCGCCCACGCGGACGTCCAGCTCCGCTTCGTCGTCGGCACCCCGTGGCGTGACCTCGAACGCATCGTCCGCGACCACCTCGACGCCCACGGCCTGTCCATGGTCGACGTCGAGGTGCTCCAAGCCGTCCCCGCGACCCGCCTCAGCCCGGACGACCCCTGGGTCGGCTGGGCCGTGGACTCCCTGCGGCACACCACGGGCAAGGAACCGGCCGTCCTGCCCAACCTCGGCGGCACGCTCCCCAACGACGCCTTCGCGGACATCCTCGGCCTGCCGACCGTCTGGATCCCGCACTCCCACCCGTCCTGCTCCCAGCACGCCCCCGACGAACACCTGCTGGGAGCGGTGGCCCGAGAGGGGCTGGGCGTCATGGCGGGCCTGTTCTGGGACCTGGGCGAGATACGTGTCCGACGGTGACGGCTAGGCCGGGACGGAGAACCCCTCAGGCGGCGCGCCCTCGACGAACAGCATCCCCACCCGAACCTTGCCCTGTCGTATCTCCCTGGCCCGCCGGTAATCGGGGGAGTCGTACCACTGCCGAATCCGGTCCATGTCGGGAAACTCGATGACCACGATCCGGGGGGAGTCCCAGGTGCCTTCGACGGGCTCGGGCGTGGGGCCCGCGACCAGGTAACGGCCTCCGTGGACGCGGATGGACTTCTGGGCCACGGAGGCGTAGGCGAGGCCGGCCTCCTCGTCGAGCACGTCGACGGTGACGATCACATAAGCGGGCATGGGGTTCCCCTTTTCTGGGGCCGGGGGTGTACGAACAGGAGACGGCCTAGGCGCCCCGGCCGGATTCCACGAACCGGGCCAGGCCGGCCAAGGCCATGCGGGTGCCCGTCTCGTTGTGGGCGGCGGGGATGGCGTCTGGGATGCCCTCGTGGACCAAGAGGACGTCGGTGCCGCCGTCCTCGGCGTCGGTGAGCGTCGTCGTCATCGTCATGGTGCCGCCCAGCGCGGGGTCGGCCGTCTCGAATTCGAGCACCTCGACCACCTGCTCGTCCGGCACGAGGCGCGCGAAGTGGCCGTGGTACGTGTCCGTGTGCGCGGCCGACTTCCCGGTGGCGTCCGGCGCGTCGTACGTCAGCGAGACACGGAACCTGCCGCCCTCGCGCGCGTCGAACTCGTGCACCTCGCTGCTCATTCCGGCCGGTACCCGCCAGCGAGCGATCGCCTCCGCGCTCACCAGCGCCCGGTAGACGGCCGGACGCGGCGCGTCGACATGGCCGGACACCCGCGTCGTGTACATGCGCCCACCCTACGGCGACGTTCGCACCGAGCCGTTCAGGCCCGGCCCGGCTCGTCCGCCCCGTTCGGCAGCGGTGGCTCCGCCTCGATGTGCCGCAGCTCCTCGTCGGTGAGCAGCCGGGAGCGGATCAGGAAGCGGACGCCCTCCGGGGCCTCCAGGGAGAAGCCGCTGCCGCGGCCGGGAACGACGTCCACGGTGAGATGCGTGTGCGACCAGTAGGTGTACTGGTCCGAGCTCATCCAGAACGGGGTGTCCCCGGCGACCTGCCCCAGCAGGACGTCCGAGGCACCGACGCGGAACTCGCCGCGCGGGTAGCACATCGGGGCGCTGCCGTCGCAGCAGCCGCCGGACTGGTGGAACATCACCGGCCCGTGCGTCCCGGTCAGCCGCCGCAGCAGTTCCTCGGCGGCCGGCGTCAGTTCGACACGTTCCGTGCGGGTGGGGTGGTTCGTCATGCGATCCCTCCTGGCCGGTCGGTCCGTCTATCTTGGCAATCGGTACGAGCATGTCGTTCCGAGCATGAGAAGTCGTTCCGAGCATGAGAACAGGAAGGCCCCATGACCGCCACCGATCCGTGGATACGACGCTTCTTCCCGAGCCCCGACGCCCCCGTACAACTGGTCTGCCTGCCCCACGCGGGCGGTTCGGCGTCCTTCTTCCGGCCGGTGGCCCAGGCGTTGAACCCCGGGGTCGAGGTGCTCTCCGTCCAGTACCCGGGCCGCCAGGACCGGCACAACGAGCCCATGATCGACACCATCGACGGTCTCGCGGACCATGTCAGCCGGGCCGTGACGCGCACGGTGGACCGCCCCTTCGCCCTGTTCGGGCACAGCATGGGAGCGACCCTGGCCTTCGAGGTCGCCGTACGGCTGGAGCGGGCCGGGCGATTCGCCGAGCGGGTCTTCGTCTCGGGGCGCCGCGCACCGTCGTGCCACCGCGACGAGCGGGTGCACCGGCGGGACGACGCCGGGATCATCGCCGAACTGCGCGGGCTCAGCGGCACCGACCAGCGGATCTTCGGAGACGAGGAGCTGATGCGCATGATCCTGCCGGCCCTCCGCAACGACTACCGCGCGGTGGAGACCTACGTGTGGGCGTCGGACCACCGGCTCCGCAGCCCCCTCACCGCTCTGACCGGGGACGAGGACCCCAAGGCGAGCCACGACGAGGTACGCGCCTGGAGCGCCCACACCGAAGGCGACTTCGAGATGAAGCGCTACCCCGGCGGGCACTTCTTCCTCATCGACCACGCGCCGGACGTGATCGGCGTCATCAGCGAGCGTCTGGCCCGGCCCGCCGCGACCCCGCGCTGACTCACCGGCCGTTCAGATGGGCCAGCACGGCGAGCACCCTGCGGTGACCGCTGTCGCTGGGCGGGAGGCCGAGTTTCAGGAAGACATTGCCGATGTGCTTGCTGACGGCGCGTTCGGTGACCACGAGGGTCCGCGCGATGGTGGTGTTGTCGTGGCCCTCGGCCATCAGCTTCAGCACCTCGCGCTCGCGCGGCGTCAGCGAGTCCAGGGGCGAGTCGCGGCGCCGGGTGAGCAACTCGGTGACCACCTCCGGGTCCAGGGCCGTACCACCGCCCGCGACCCGGTCCAGCGCCTCCAGGAACTCGTCCACCCGGCCCACCCGGTCCTTGAGCAGGTAGCCGACCCCGCTCGCCCCGCCGCCCAGCAACTCGGCGGCGTACGACTCCTCCACGTACTGCGAGAGGACCAGCACGGGCAGCCCGGGAATGCTCTCGCGGGCCTCCAGCGCGGCGCGCAGGCCCTCGTCCCGGAAGCCCGGCGGCATCCGGACGTCGAGCACGGCCGCGTCCGGACGGTGTTCCAGCAGGGCCGGGAGGACCTCGGGGCCGGTGCCGGCGACGGCCGCCACCTCGTGCCCGGCCGAGGTCAGCAACAGCACGAGCCCTTCTCTGAGCAGGGCGTTGTCCTCGGCGATCACCACACGCACGGCAGCTCCACTTCGATCACGGTCGGCCCCCCGACGGGGCTGGTCACGGTCACGGTCCCGTCCAGGGCGGCGACACGGCGGCGGATGCCCAGCAGCCCGGAACCGCCACCGGACTCGTCCGCGCCCCCCACGCCCTCGTCCCGGACGACGGCGCGCAGCCCGGTGCGCGGGCGTTCCAGGACGACCGACGCCCGGTCGGCGCCGCTGTGCTTGGCGGTGTTGGTGAGCGCCTCCGCCACGGCGAAGTAGGTGGCCGCCTCGACCGCGGCCGGGGCCCGGACCCCCTCGGCCTCCAGACCGTCCACCCGCACGGTCACCGCGAGCCCGCTGACCGCGGCCAGCGCCCGCACCGCACCGGCCAGACCCCGGTCGGTGAGGATCGGCGGATGGATGCCGCGGACCACGTGCCGCAGTTCGGTCAGCGCCTCCTCGGCCTGGTCCTGCGCATCGGCCAGCAACCGGTGCGCGGCCTGCGGGTCACGGTCGTAGGCGCGTACCGCCAGCCCGATCCGCATGGACAGTGCCACCAGCCGGGCCTGCGCCCCGTCGTGCAGATCCCGCTCGATACGGCGCAGTTCGGCCCCGTGCGCCGCGATCGCGTCCGTCCGGGTGGCGGCCAGCTCCTCGACCCGGGCGGCCAGCCGCGCCCTGGGCGAGGGCTTGAGCAGGGTCTCCGACCAGCCGGCCTCCACATCGGCGAGACGGGTGATCAGCGGCAGGACGAGCGCCTCACGGCGCGCCAGCCCGCACCGCACGCCGTCGACGACCAGCGCCGGCGGCCACAGGGGCACTGCCAGGAAGAACATGGCCCCGTAGACATAGGAGGCCGCCATCCAGCGCAGGTCGGTCAGGGTGCCGGGGTCCCGGACCGCGATCCGCAGCCGCTCCCGCAACGGACCGGTGACCGGCTCGTACGCCTCGGGGATCTCCCGGCCCGTCCAGGCGGCCACCAGGGCGCGTTTCGCCCCGGCGATGCGGCGGATCAGCAGCACCGTCTCGGGCAGCAGCCACGCCCCGACGACGGAGACCGTGGCGATCGCCGTGATCAGCAGCACGGTGATGAACAGGTACAGGCCGAAGGCCAGCAGCGCGGCGGCGAACAGTTGGAGCGTGGCCCGCCCGGCCTGCCACAACGCCCCGCCCGTGCGGGCCGGGCCGGTGACCGGACGGGCCGGTGCGGCCACCGTCATCCGGGGCGCCGCATGTGCCGGTGGATCCAGGCCGCCTGCCCGCCGTCGACGAGCAGATCGGTGCCGGTGATGTAGCGCGCCTCGGGGCCGGTGAGGAAGGCCACGGCGTCGGCGATCTCGCCGGGCGTGCCCGGCCGGCCGGCGCCGCACGCGTCGAGCATCCTGAGCATGTGTCCGTCGGCGTCCGAGTCGGCCTCCGCCTTCGCCATGGCGGTGGCGACGACACCGGGGCTGAGGGTGTTGACGCGGGCGCCGAGCCGGTTCCAGGCGAGGGCGGCGGCCTGCACGCGGACGTGGTTGGCACGTTTGGCGAGGATGTAGGCGGCGGTCGCGTCGTCGCCGAGGCCTGTGACGGCGTCAAGACCGAGCAGCTCCTCGGCGGGAGCCGTCGCCAGGGCGGCCTCGTCCTCGGTGCTGATCGAGGCCATGTGCCCGGCCAGACTGGCGACACAGACGAGCGAGGTGCCTCTGACGGCCACCTTCTCGAACGCCTCGATCACATACACCGTGCCGAGCAGATCCACGTCGAGGATCCTGCGGACCGAGGCCGTCGCGGCGGCGACCCCGGCGGTGTGCACCACCGCGCTGATCCGCCCCTGCTCCGCCGCTGTCCGGGCGAGCTCCTCGACCGAGGCACGGTCGGAGACGTCGGTCGGCACGCCCTGCGCCGCGTATCCCTCGGCGCTCAGCTCCGCCACGACCTGATCGAGCCGCTCACGCGAGTGGTCGGCGAGTATCAGCGTCCGTCCGCTGCCCAGTCGGCGTGCGACCGCCGTTCCCATCCCGCCCGCTCCGGTGACGACGACCACGTCGCGCGGGTCGTCCGTACGGTTCTGCATCTGCGATCTCCTTGCTGAAAAGGGCGGGAGCGGCACGGGTCCGCTCCCGCCCGGGGTGGGGTGCTCTCGGGGCAGGCGGGGTCAGGCCGCCTCGGTGCCGGCGGCCGGTACGGCGTCACTCCAGGCCGTCCCGCCCGCGATGGCCTGCCGCCAGCCGCGGACGGCCTTGGGCGGCATGCCGACCGCCAGGGCGCCGGTCAGCCGCTCGCCCGTGCGATAGGCGGCCACGAACCTGCGCTCGGCCAAGTCCCCGTCCACCACGGCGACTTCGTCGTGTCCGCGCAGATAGCCGTACGCCTGGATCTTCATGTCGTACTGGTCGGACCAGAAGTACGGCACCGGCGCGAACGGCCTGCGCGCGTCCGGCGCGGCGAGCAGGTTGCGGGCGGCGGCCATGCCCTGCTCGGCGGCGTTCGTACGGTGCTCGATCCGCATCGACGTCCCGAACAGCGGGTTGTCCCAGCGGGCCACGTCACCGGCCGCGTACACCCCCGGCGCGGCCGCGCAGTACGCGTCGCAGAGCACACCGTCGCCGACCGGGAGCCCGCTGTCCGCCAGCCACTCGGTGTTGGGCAGCGAGCCGATGGCGACCAGCACCTCGTCGGCCTCGACCAGTTCGCCGTCCGCGAGCCGTACGCCCCCGTCGGTCACCTCGGCGACGGTGACGCCGGTGCGCAGCTCCACGCCGTGGTCGAGATGGGCCTGCGAGAGCACCTGCCCGACCTCGGTGCCGACGGCGTGCGCCAGCGGCACGGGAGCCGGTTCCAGCAGGGTCACCCGGGCGCCAAGCCCCCAGGCCACCGCGGCGGCCTCGGCGCCGAGGAACCCGGCGCCCACCACGACCAGCCGGCAGCCCGGCTCCAGTCGCTCGCGCAGCGCCAGGGCGTCGTCCAGGGTGCGCAGCACGTGGGCGCCGCCGTCACCGGGCAGCCGCCGCGGCCGCACCCCGGTGGCCACGACCAGCCCGTCGTAGGGCACTTGCTCCCCGTCGGCCAGACACACCGTACGGTCCGTCATGTCCAGCCCGGTCGCCGCAGCTCCCAGCCGCAGGTCGAGGCCGAGGGCGTCGAGGTCGGCTCGCGGACGCAGCGTCAGGCGTTCGACCGGCCACTCGCCGGAGAGGATCTGCTTGGACAGCGGGGGACGGTCGTACGGGGCGCGCGGCTCGTCACCGACGAGGGTGAGCGTGCCGTCGTAGCCCGCCCGGCGCAGCGTCTCCGCCGCCGCGAGCCCGGCGGCCGAGGCGCCGACGACCACGACGCGCCTCACGACTCCACCAGCCGGATCGCGGCGGCCGGGCAGATCGCCACGGCCTCCTCCACCTCGCCGCGCAGCGCCTCGCCGGGCCGCTCCTCCAGCAGGATCGCGACACCGTCGTCGTCCCGCTGGTCGAACACGTCAGGAGCGGCCATCACGCACTGCCCCGACGCCACGCACTTCGGTACGTCCAGTTCCACACGCATCGTTGTCACCTCGGTTCTTTCTGAGTGGGGGGATCTGAGTGGGGGGAGGGGTCACCAGGCCACGGGCAGGCTGTGCACGCCGTAGGTGGTGCCGGTGTGGTCGAACTCCAGGTCCTCGACGGCAGCGTCCAGGCGCAGGGTCGGGATGCGGCGGTAGAGGGTGCCGTAGACGACCTGGAGCTCCAGACGGGCCAGGTTCTGGCCCAGGCACTGGTGGGGGCCGTAGCCGAACGCCTGGTGGATACGGGCCGGGCGGGTGATGTCCAGCCGCTCGGCCTCGGGGAAGACCTGCGGGTCCCAGTTCGCGGCGTGCAGGTCGAAGATGATGCCGTCGCCCTTGCGGATGACGACGTCACCGATCTCGATGTCGTCCTTGGCGACCCTGCGTACGCCGGTCTGGACGATGGACAGATAGCGCAGCACCTCGTCCACCGCGTTCGCGACCAGTTTCGGGTCGTCGGTCTCGCGCAGCAGGGCGAGTTGGCCGGGGTGCTGGAGCAGGGCGAGGGTGCCGAGGCTGATCATCGTCGCGGTGGTCTCGTGACCGGCGATCAGCATCGCGACGCCCATGTGGACGGCCTCGGTGTGCGTCATCTCGCCGGCCTGGACGCGGCCCGCCATCTCCGACAGCACGTCGTCGTCCGGGTCGGCCGTCTTCTGCGTGATCAGGGTGTCCAGGTAGGCGGCCAGCTCACCGCTGACCCTCCGGGCCTCCTCTGCCGACACCGAACTGTCCAGCACCAGGCTGCTGCTGCGCTGGAAGAAGTCGTGGTCCGTGTACGGAACTCCGAGCAGTTCGGCGATGACCAGGGACGGCACCGGCAGCGCGATCGCCTTGAGCAGATCGACCGGGTTGGGGCCGGCGAGCATCTGGTCGATCAGGTCGTCGACGATCTTCTGGACCGGCTCCCGCATCTTCTCGATCCGCTTGACCACGAACGGCCCGTTGACGGTCCGCCGCAGCCGCGTGTGCTCGGGGGCGTCCGTGTTGGTGATGAGCCGGGGTGAGATCGGAGCGATGGAGGCCCGGTGGGCGTTCACGTACGGGAAGCCGGGGTCGAGGTCGTCGTCGCTGACGCGGGAGTCGGGCAGCAGGGCCCGCTGGTCGGCGTGGCGGGTGACCAGCCAGGGCGTGCCGCCGTTCCAGATCCGCACCTTGGTGATCGGCTTCTCGTCCCGCAGTTCCTGGGCGACCGGGGCCGGAGCCAGCGGGCACTCCGCCGCGCGCGGCAGCGGGTACTCGGGCAGCGGGCCGGTGGCGCCGGTGACGGGGCAGGACAGGGCATCGGACATGACGTCTCCTCGGTGATGGGGGGTGGGGGAGGGGCGGAGTTCGGGCATCGGTATGGAAGCCGAGCGGGCTGACAGCTTCCGGTCAGCTCCCTGACCTCGAGCTGACGTGACTCACGTCACTCGCCGGCAGGTCGCGGTGTCTCAGGCGTGGGCCGCGTCGCGGTGGTTGGCGACGATCCCGCCGGCCGCGCCGAGCGACACGAGCCCCATGGCGGCAGCGGCGGCGATTCCCTTCACGCCGTCCAGGGCGAAGTACATCGCCACGGCCGCACCGCCGTTGAACAGGAACAGGAACCACAGCGTGCCCGGCTTGGACAGGAAGCCCTTGATCTTCGGCTTCTTCGCGAGGCGTGTACCGGTGACGAGCGCGACGGCGGACCCGGCGATGGTCGCCACGTCCTTCTGGGTGCCGTCGAGGACGGCACCGGCGCCCAGGGCGGCGCCGAGGCCGACGGTGAAGAAGCTCCAGAGCAGCAGGTTGGCGACGAACGACTTGACGGTGGCGAGGAGCGCGGACATGGAGGTACCTCTCGGGGTGGAATGCGGGGGAGGGAGGGGGGTCGGCGTTTCCGACCCGCTCACCACGATCCCGTCCGCCGCGTGCCGCGACGAGGGAGCGCGCTCCCGGACCGGGGGTGCAGCGGGCTACACCACGGCCGTCCAGGGGCGGGCGCCGCAGCGGGTGCGCACTAGGAGCGCGCTCCGGAGATCTCCGCCGGTTCGGCGGCGGCTCCGGCCGGCTCGGCCGGTTCGGAGGCGGCCTTCCAACGCGGGAGGAACGAGGCGAGGAAGAAGGCCAGGAGGGCCGCGCCGGCACCGATGGCCATGACCGTCTTGAAGCCGTTCTCGGAGGGCAGGGCGTGCCCCCCGAAGCCGGTCGTCATCTGCGCCAGGATGACGCCCGCGAGGGCACTGGCGAACGACGTTCCCATGGAGCGCATCAGGGCGTTGAGGCTGTTCGCCGCCGCCGTCTCGGAGGCCGGCACCGCGCTCATGATCAGGGCGGGCATGGCCCCGTAGGCGAAGCCGACACCGCCGCCGATGACACAGGCGACCAGGACGATGTGCCAGACCTCGGACATCACCACGATGCTCAGTGCGTACCCGGCGGCCACGACGACCGCGCCGATCATCAGGGTGACCTTGGGGCCCTTCGCCTTGGTGAGGGCGGCGGACACGGCGGACATGGCCATCATCACCAGCCCCTGCGGGGCCAGGATCAGGCCGACGTCCAGCATGGACCTGCCCAGCCCGTAGCCGGTCTGCTCGGGAAGCTGGAGGACCTGCGGCAGGACGAGCGACATGGCGAACATCGAGAAGCCGAGCGCGACCGAGGCGAGGTTGGTGAACAGCACCTGCCGGCGGGCGGTGGTCCGCAGGTCCACCAGCGGCTGGGCGGTGCGCAGTTCGTACCGTCCCCACAGCAGGAAGACCAGGACCGCGGCGGCGAACAGACCCAGGGTCGTGCCGCTGGTCCAGCCCCAGTCGCCGCCCTTGGAGACGGCCAGCAGCAGGGTCACCAGCGCGGCGGACAGGCCGAGGGAGCCGAGCAGGTCGAAGCTGCCGCCGGTGCGGACCTTCGACTCGGGCACGATCAGCACCAGGAGCGCCAGGGCGACGACACCGAGGGCGGCGGAGATCCAGAACAGCATGTGCCAGTCGTAGCGGTCGGCGATGAAGGCGGCCGCGGGCAGACCGAGGGCGCCGCCGACGCCCAGGGATGCGCTCATCAGGGCGGTGGAGCCGGCGAGCCGCTCGGCGGGCAGGACGTCCCGCATGATGCTGATGCCGAGCGGGACGACGGCCGCCGCCAGGCCCTGGAGCGTCCGGCCGACGATCATCGGGACCAGCGAGTCGCTCAGGGCGCAGACGACCGAGCCGGACACCAGCAGTACGACGCTGACGAGCAGCATGCGGCGCTTGCCGAACATGTCACCGAGGCGGCCGACGACCGGAGTGGCGACGGCGGCGGCCAGCAGGGTGGCGGTGATCGCCCAGGCGGCGTTCGAGGGGGAGGCGTCCAGGTATCTCGGCAGCTCCGGAACGATCGGGATGACCAGGGTCTGCATCAGCGAGACCACGATCCCGGCGAAGGCCAGTACCCCGACCACGGCGTTCGATCTGGGCGGGGCGGACGATCCGCCCTTCGCGTGACGGGCGAGGGGGTGGGACATGGAAGCCTCCGTGAGCGACAGGAAGGTGCGGTTGCGGTTGATTTTGAAACACAGAATTATATGCGAAAAAAAAAAAAAAATTTATTGTTTTTAAAAAACCACACCCCCACCCCCAGCCGGGCCCCCCCCCCCCCCCCC
>NZ_JBHUQX010000097.1:0-24188 GCF_042674225.1 Streptomyces sp. NPDC056948 | reverse complement strand
GTCGGTATCCGCCCCCATCGCGCCGTTCCGAGGACGGACACCCCCCGACACGTCCCCGACCCACCCCCGGCGAGACGGCGCTGCGCGCACCCCCACCAAAGCCGCACAGGCGAAGCACGCACCGCGCACCCCCGACAACCGAGAGGCTGACCCCGACCGTGCACGACGAACTCATCGCACAGGCCCAGGCGTGGCTCACCGAGGACCCCGACCCGGACACCCGCACCGAGCTCGCCCGCCTCCTCGACGCCCAGGACCACACCGAACTCGCCGCCCGCTTCTCCGGCACACTCCAGTTCGGCACCGCCGGCCTCCGAGGCGAACTCGGCGCCGGCCCCATGCGCATGAACCGCTCGGTCGTCATCCGCGCCGCCGCGGGCCTCGCCGCGTACCTCAAGAAGCAGGGCCACGACGACGGCCTCGTCGTCATCGGCTACGACGCCCGCCACAAGTCACACGACTTCGCCCAGGACACCGCCGCCGTCATGACCGGCGCCGGCCTCCGCGCCGCCGTCCTCCCCCGCCCCCTCCCCACCCCCGTCCTCGCCTTCGCCATACGCCACCTCGGCGCGGTCGCCGGCGTAGAGGTCACCGCCAGCCACAACCCACCCCGCGACAACGGCTACAAGGTCTACCTGGGCGACGGCTCCCAGATCGTCCCGCCCGCCGACGCCGACATCGCCGTGGAGATCGCCGCCGTCCCGTCCCTCACCACCGTCCCCCGCCCCACCCAGGGCTGGGACACCCTCGACGACAGCGTCCTCGACGCCTACCTCGCCCGCACCGACGCCGTACTGGCCAAGGATTCCCCCCGCACGGCCCGCACGGTGTACACGGCGATGCACGGCGTCGGCAAGGACGTCCTCCTGGCCGCCTTCGCGCGCGCAGGCTTCCCCGCCCCGGCCCTCGTCACGGAACAGGCCGACCCCGACCCGGACTTCCCGACCGTCGCGTTCCCCAACCCGGAAGAACCCGGCGCGATGGACCTGGCCTTCGCCACCGCCCGCGCAACCGCCCCCGACCTGATCATCGCCAACGACCCGGACGCGGACCGCTGCGCCGTCGCGGTGCGAGACGGCAACGACAACGACACCGACACCGACACCGACTGGCGCATGCTCCGCGGCGACGAGGTCGGCGCCCTCCTCGCCGCCCACCTGGTCCACCGCGGAGCGACCGGCACGTTCGCGGAGTCGATCGTCTCGTCCTCCCTCCTCGGCCGCATCGCCGAGAAGGCGGGCCTCCCCCACGTCGAAACGCTCACCGGCTTCAAGTGGATCGCCCGCGCCGAGGGCCTGCGCTACGGCTACGAGGAGGCCCTCGGCTACTGCGTGGACCCCGACGGCGTACGCGACAAGGACGGCATCACGGCCGCGCTCCTGATCACGGAACTGGCGTCGCGGCTCAAGTCGGAAGGCCGCACTCTCCTCGACCTCCTCGACGACCTGGCCGTGGAACACGGCCTGCACGCCACGGACCAGTTGTCGGTCCGCGTGGAGGATCTCTCCCTCATCGCCGCCGCGATGCACCGCCTGCGCGAACAGCCCCCGACCGAACTCGCCGGCCTCCCCATCACCCGCACCGACGACCTCACCCAGGGCACGGAAAGCCTCCCGCCCACCGACGGCCTGCGCTACACGCTCGACGGCGCCCGGGTGATCGTCCGCCCGAGCGGCACGGAGCCGAAGCTGAAGTGCTACCTGGAGGTCGTGATCCCGGTCGCGTCACACACCGACCTCCCCACGGCCCGCGCGAAGGCGACGACGCTACTGGAGTCGATCAAACGCGACCTGTCGACGGCAGCGGGCATCTGACCACACGACACGAAAGGGGTGCCCCTCCCAGGGCACCCCTGCTGGGCTACCCCACAGCCAGCAGAATCGCGACGAGCACCACCCCGGCAACCGCCGGCCCCACCACCTCATAGGCCCACCGCACGGTCACCTCACCCTGCGCCGTCTCCGCCCGGTGCCGCGCCTCGTGCAGCCCCCGCAGCTCATCCATGATCCGGTCGGTCTCCGCACGCGCGGGCCCCTCGGGCTCCGGACCACCGCCACCGAGCCCCTGCCCCAGCCCCGCACGCATCCCGAGAGCGCTGCCACGCCCCTCGTCCCGCCCCATGGCCCGCCGTGCCTGCGCGGTCGCCCGCATGTCACGCCGCGCGGCCTTCTTACGGGCGCGCAGCGACACGGGGACGGCCCACAACTGGTACTTGGCGCCGGACTCGGTGAGGACCTCGTTCGAGTAGGCGGACTTCAGCGAGGCGACCTGCCCCCAGGGCAGCGCGATGACGCGGAAGGGGTTGCGGATCCGCAGCCGGTCGTCGCCCGCGTACACGGCAGGCCGCAGGGTGAAGGCGACGACGAGCGGCACGATGAGCAGCATCAGTGCGAGCGCCAGCCACTGCGTGCGCCCCTCCCCCGAGACGAGCGCGTCGATGCCGAGCCACCCGGCGATGGCGAGCAGCAGCACACCACCGGCGATGGCCGGGACCGACCGGTAGACCCGGTCCTTGGACTCGGGCGACTGGGACTCGGGACTCGTCATACCTCGATTCTGCCGGACGCCGACACCCCCACCCCCGGCACCCCAGCTCAAGCCACCGCCCTCCACTCAAGGCCCAAACCACCACCACCCGCCCCACCCCACAGCCGCCCCGCCCCACAACCGCCCCCACCCAGCCGCCCCACACCCCCCGCACCCCCCACACCCCCCGCACCCCCCGCACCCCCACCCAAGACAACCCCGGGGCTGTACAGCCGCTACGCGCGTAGATATGCTCGTCTGGTGACCATGCCCAGTTCTGCACTCACCGCAGCTCACCCCCTCAAGGACGTCGCCGCGTCCGACAGCGCGCTGCGCCGCTTCCTCCACGGGCTCCCCGGCGTCGACGCGGTCGGACTCGAGGGACGTGCGGCCTCCCTCGGTACGCGTTCGATCAAGACGACCGCGAAGGCGTACGCCATCGACCTCGCCATCTCGATGGTCGACCTGACGACGCTGGAAGGCGCGGACACCCCGGGCAAGGTCCGGGCGCTCGGCGTCAAGGCGGTCAGGCCCGACCCGACCGACCGTACGGCGCCCGCCACGGCCGCGGTCTGCGTCTACCCCGACATGGTGGCCGTGGCCAAGGAGGCCGTCGCCGGCTCCGGTGTGAAGGTCGCCTCCGTCGCCACGTCCTTCCCGGCGGGCCGTGCCCCGCTCACGGTCAAGCTGGCCGACGTCCGCGAGGCCGTCGCCGCGGGCGCCGACGAGATCGACATGGTCATCGACCGCGGCGCGTTCCTCGCGGGCCGGTACCTGAAGGTGTACGACGAGATCACCGCCGTGCGGGAGGCCTGCGGGACCTCGGCCCGCCTGAAGGTCATCTTCGAGACGGGCGAGCTGTCGACGTACGACAACATCCGCCGCGCGAGCTGGCTCGGGATGCTGGCGGGCGCGGACTTCATCAAGACCTCCACCGGCAAGGTCGCGGTGAACGCCACCCCCGCCAACACCCTCCTCATGCTGGAGGCCGTCCGCGACTTCCGCGCTCAGACCGGCATCCAGGTCGGCGTGAAGCCGGCCGGCGGCATCCGCACCACCAAGGACGCCGTCAAGTTCCTCGTCCTGGTCAACGAGACCGCGGGAGAGGACTGGCTGGACAACCACTGGTTCCGCTTCGGCGCCTCCTCGCTGCTGAACGACCTGCTGATGCAGCGCCAGAAGCTGGCCACCGGCCGCTACTCCGGCCCCGACTACGTGACGGTGGACTGAGACCCCCATGAACATGGAAAACGTGTCACCCGCATTCGCATACGCCCCGGCCCCGGAGTCCCGCGCGATCGTCGACATCGCGCCCTCCTACGGTCTGTTCATCGACGGTGAGTTCACCGAGGCGGCCGACGGCAAGGTCTTCAAGACGGTCAGCCCCTCCTCCGAAGAGGTCCTCGCCGAGATCGCCCAGGCGGGCGAGGCGGACGTGGACCGCGCCGTGCAGGCCGCCCGCAAGGCCTTCGAGAAGTGGTCGGCGCTCCCGGGCGCGGAGCGCGCGAAGTACCTCTTCCGGATCGCCCGCATCATCCAGGAGCGCTCCCGCGAGCTCGCCGTCCTCGAGACCCTCGACAACGGCAAGCCGATCAAGGAGACGCGCGACGCCGACCTGCCCCTGGTCGCCGCGCACTTCTTCTACTACGCGGGCTGGGCCGACAAGCTCGACCACGCGGGCTACGGCGCGAACCCGAGGCCCCTCGGCGTGGCGGGCCAGGTCATCCCCTGGAACTTCCCGCTCCTGATGCTGGCGTGGAAGATCGCCCCGGCCCTCGCGACGGGCAACACGGTCGTCCTCAAGCCGGCGGAGACGACCCCCCTCTCGGCCCTCTTCTTCGCGGACATCTGCCGCCAGGCGGGTCTCCCCAAGGGCGTCGTCAACATCCTCCCCGGCTACGGCGACGCGGGCGCCGCGCTGGTGTCCCACCCGGACGTGAACAAGGTCGCCTTCACCGGCTCCACGGCCGTCGGCAAGGAGATCGCGCGCACGGTCGCCGGCACCCGCAAGAAGCTCACGCTCGAACTGGGCGGCAAGGGTGCCAACATCGTCTTCGACGACGCCCCGATCGACCAGGCCGTCGAGGGCATCGTGAACGGCATCTTCTTCAACCAGGGCCAGGTCTGCTGCGCCGGCAGCCGCCTCCTGGTCCAGGAGTCGATCCAGGACGAGCTGCTCGAATCCCTCAAGCGCCGCCTGTCGACGCTGCGCCTCGGCGACCCGCTCGACAAGAACACGGACATCGGAGCGATCAACTCCGAGGAGCAGCTCTCGCGTATCACCTCCCTCGTCGAGCAGGGCGAGGCGGAGGGCGCGGAGCGCTGGTCGCCGGCCTGTGAACTGCCGGAGAGCGGCTACTGGTTCGCCCCGACGCTCTTCACGAACGTCACCCAGGCGCATCGGATCGCCCGCGACGAGATCTTCGGCCCGGTGCTGTCGGTCCTGACCTTCCGCACCCCGGACGAGGCGGTCGCCAAGGCCAACAACACGCCGTACGGCCTCTCCGCCGGTATCTGGACGGAGAAGGGCTCGCGCATCCTGGCGGTCGCGAACAAGCTCCGCGCGGGTGTCGTCTGGTCCAACACGTTCAACAAGTTCGACCCGACCTCGCCGTTCGGCGGGTACAAGGAGTCGGGCTTCGGCCGCGAGGGCGGCCGCCACGGCCTGGAGGCGTACCTCGATGTCTGATCGGCTCAACGTCCTGAAGACCTACAAGCTGTACGTCGGCGGGAAGTTCCCGCGTTCCGAGAGCGGCCGGGTGTACGAGGTGACGGACTCGAAGGGCAAGTGGCTGGCGAACGCGCCCCTGTCCTCCCGCAAGGACGCCCGTGACGCCGTGGTCGCGGCCCGCAAGGCCTTCGGCGGCTGGTCCGGCGCGACGGCGTACAACCGCGGCCAGGTCCTCTACCGCGTCGCCGAGATGCTGGAGGGCCGCCGCGACCAGTTCATCCGTGAGGTGGCCGACGCGGAGGGCCTGTCGAAGTCCAAGGCGGCGGCGGTCGTGGACGCGACGATCGACCGCTGGGTCTGGTACGCGGGCTGGACCGACAAGATCGCCCAGGTGGTCGGCGGCGGCAACCCGGTGGCGGGCCCGTTCTTCAACCTGTCCTCCCCCGAGCCGACGGGCGTGGTCGCGGTCCTGGCACCCCAGGAGTCGTCCTTCCTGGGCCTGGTCTCGGTGGTGGCCCCGGTCATCGCCACCGGCAACACGGCGATCGTGGTGGCGAGCGAGAAGTCCCCTCTCCCCGCCCTGTCCCTGGCCGAGGTGCTGGCCACCTCGGACGTCCCCGGCGGCGTGGTCAACGTCCTCTCGGGCCGCACGGCCGAGATCGCGACCCCGCTCGCGTCCCATCAGGACGTCAACGCGATCGACCTCGCGGGCGCCGACGAGGTCCTCGCGAAGGAGCTGGAGATCGCGGCGGCCGAAAACCTCAAGCGCGTCCTCCGTCCACAGCCTGTGGATTACGCGGAGACCCCGGGCACCGACCGCATGACGGCGTTCCTGGAGACGAAAACGGTCTGGCACCCCACGGGGTCACTGGGCGCATCGGGTTCCTCGTACTAGACGCCCCGGCACCCCCTCGATACGGAAGCCCCGGCCCTCCTCCGTCCAGGAAGGCCGGGGCTTCTCGCGTGCCCGCACGCGGCCCCTCAGATCCCGAGCCGCTGCGCGATGCCGTCGAGTACACAGTCGAGGCCGAGCCCGAACTCCCAGGCCCGGTCGTCCTTGCGGGCCGCGCTGAGGGCGTACTGCTCGTAGGTCGGATAGCGGCCGGTGCTCATCAGGTAGACCATCTGCGGGGCGAGCGCCTGGCGGGTCTCGTCGCCGCTGGTCCAGCCATGGCGTTCCTGGTACTCCCGCATGGCGATCTCGGTCTGGGCCGCACCGTGCACGAAGGACGTGACGGCCCGGAAGGCGGCCATGACCGAGTCGGCGTCCAGGCCGCAGACGGCGAGCGCGGCCAACTGCCGTTCCGCCACGGCCATCCGCGACGGCGTCAGCATGATCACCGGGGTGGGCATGACCGCCATCCACGGGTGGGCGAGCATCAACTCCCGTGTCTGGAGGGCGTAGGTGCGCAGCACGTCCCGCCAGTCCGTCGCCCCGTCCGGCACGGCCAGCTCCCGGGACACCCGGTCGATCATGAGCGCCCAGAGGTCGTCCTTGCCGTTGACGTGCCGGTAGGCGGCCATGGGCGCGACGCCGAGCTTCGTGGCGAGGCGGCGCATGGTGACGGCCGCGCCGCCCTCCTCGTCGGCGATCTCGACCGCGGCGGCGGCGATCCGCTCCAGGGTCAGTGAGGTGCGAGGGGCCGGGGCGGGCCGCTCCATGCGTTCCCAGAGAGTGGGCGCCTCCGCCCCGCTCTCCCCGCTCTCCTCGCCCTCCTTCTTCTTCGCGACCGCCATGGTCCGCTCCTCCCGGTCGACATGCCGCGTACAGCGTATCTCCAGTAGACGACGTACACATCGATGTGTACGTTGTACGCACAGAAGATACGCCGTACACATCCAGGGGGAGACCCATGCCCGCCACCGCCGAACCGCTCCGCGTCGCCGTTCTCGTCGGCTCGACCCGGGAGGGACGCTTCGCGCCCGTCGTGACGAAGTGGCTGACCGGCCACCTCGACCAGCGCGACGACCTGCGCGCCGATGTCGTCGACCTCGCGGAGACGCCGCTGCCGACGGTGTTCCCGGCCTTCGGACAGCAGCCGCCGCCCGGCACCGAGGAGCGGCTTGCCCTCGTGTCACCCCGGCTCGCGGCGGCCGACGCCTTCGTCCTCGTCACGCCCGAGTACAACCACAGCTTCCCGGCGTCCCTGAAGAACGCGATCGACTGGCACGGCGAGGAGTGGCACGGCAAGCCGGTCGGCTTCGTCTCCTACGGCGGCCTGTCCGGCGGTCTGCGCGCGGTGGAGCAACTGCGGGTCGTCATGGCCGAGGTGAACGCCGCGACCATCCGCAACACCGTCAGCCTCCACAACGCCTGGAGCCGCTTCGACGAGGACGGCACCTGCACGGACCCCGCCGCCGACACGGCCGCGAAGGCCCTGCTCGACCAGCTCGTCTGGTGGGGCCACGCCCTGCGGGACGCCAAGTCCGTCCGCGACTACGTCGCATGACCGGGGAGACCACGGCCTCGCCCGCGAGCACGGCACATCCGGCCCGGCCGGACGCCCCGCCCTCCCGGCTCGTCATCCTCGGCCTGCTGCTCGGCATCGTGCTCGCCACGCTCGACGGAACCATCGTCGGCACCGCGCTGCCCACCATCGTCGGCGACCTGGGCGGCCTCGACCATCTGTCCTGGGTGATCACGGCCTATCTGCTCACCACCGCCGTCTCCACCCCGATCTGGGGGAAACTCGGCGACCTCTACGGCCACAAGGGCAGCTACCTCACCTCCATCACCGTGTTCCTCGTCGGCTCCGCGCTGTGCGGACTCGCCCAGGACATGGGCCAGTTGATCGCCTTCCGGGCTCTTCAGGGCATCGGTGCGGGCGGCCTCTTCGTGGGCGCGCTCGCCCTCATCGGCACCCTGCTCACCCCGGCCGAGGCCGGGCGGGCCCAGTCGCTGATCGGGGTGCTGCTGCCCGCCGCGATGATCGGCGGACCGTTGGCCGGCGGCTTCCTCACCGACCAGCTCGACTGGCGCTGGGTGTTCTACGTCAACATCCCGGTCGGCGCGGTGGCACTCGCCCTGATCGGCTTCGGGGTGCGGTTGCGGGCCGCCCGGGTCAAGGCCCGGATCGACCTGGCCGGAGCCGGGCTGCTGACCGGCGCGATCCTCGCCCTGACCCTCCTCGCGAGCTGGGCCGGGACGACGTACGCCTGGTCGTCACCGCAGGTCATCGCGCTCGCCCTGGTCTCCGCGGTCGCGCTGGCCGCCTTCGTGCGGGTCGAGCGGCGCGCCCCGGAACCGGTGATCCCGCCCCGGCTGTTCCGCGACCGCAACTTCTCGGTGGCGCAGGTGCTCAGCTTCGTCACGGGCGCGGCCATGCTGGCGGCGGCGAGCTATCTGCCCCAGTACCTGCAGTTCGTACGGGACATGTCGTCCACCGAGAGCGGACTGCTGCTGCTCCCGCTGATGCTGGGCATGATGGCCGCCCAGCTCGTCATCGGCCGGAGGGTCGGCGACGGCGGGCGCTACCGCGGCTACCCCATCGCGGGCGCCGCGCTGGCCGTGGCGGGGGCGCTGGCCCTGCTGACGCTCGACACGGCCACGACGGCACCTGTGGCCTCCGGCCTGACGCTGGTGCTGGGCGTGGGCATCGGCTGTCTGATGCAGCCGACGATGCTCATCACGATGAACAGCGCGGAACCACGCGACATGGGCGCGGCCAGTGGCACCCAGACGTTGCTGCGCACCATCGGCGGCTCGCTCGGCGTCGCCGTCCTCGGCTCCGTCTACACCGGCCGACTCACCGCCGCGGTCACGGACCGGCTCGGCACCGACGGCGCCCGGCTGACCGGCGGTGAGCTCACCCCCGAGGCGCTGCGGGACCTGCCGGAGCCGGTCCGGCACGCCTTCCGGGCGGGCGTGGTGGACGGATTGCACGGTGTCGCGCTCGGCACGGCCGTCCTGTGCGCCGTGGCGTTCGCGGTGTCCTGGCTGGTCCGGGAGGTCCCGCTGCGGGGCCGTTGAACTACCCCGAGACCAGCCTGGTGACCTGGCTCAGCACCAAGGCGTCCCCGACCGACGGCGCCTGGGCCACCGGGCCCGTCACCTCCCTGGAATCCATCGGCTTGAAGTCGGCGACCTCGGTGCCGACGCCGTTGTCGAGCGGGTCGGCTCCCGTGCCGGCGAGGGGATTGGGCTTGAGGCCCGTGACGGTGCCGGTGGTGTAGGCGAGGGTGTCGCTCGCGGCCAGGAGGCCGGCCCGGGTGTCGGTCTTTCCCGGGGAGGTGTGGATCACGTCCAGGACCGAGCCGGTTCCCGGCGCGGCCGACGCCGCCCCCGCACCCGCCCCCAGCGCCACTCCCGCGGTCGCGAGGACGGCCAGGGCACGCTGGACGGTCGGCTTCTTGGGTGAGACGTGTCGGGCCATCACTGCCACCTTCTGACGCTCTGGGTAATCGAATCAGTACGAAGGGTAGTTGAGATGTGACGCACGCATCAAAGACGACCCGCGGGGTCGTACGGCCCCCCTGGGATGCCTCACACTGGTGTCCCGTGAGTTCCCCTCTGCCCATACCGACGCGAGTCGTGCTGCTCTGCGGCCCTTCCGGCTCCGGCAAGTCCCTTCTCGCGGCCCGCTCCGGCCTTCCGGTGCTGCGGCTCGACGACTTCTACAAGGAGGGCAACGACCCGACTCTGCCTTTGGTGGCGGGAAGTTCGGACAGCGACTGGGACCATCCGGACTCCTGGGACGCGGACACGGCCGTCGACGCGATCACCCAACTGTGCCGCACGGGCCGCACGGCCGTCCCCGTCTACGACCTCTCGCTCAGCGCCCGCACCGGCGAGGAGACGGTCGAGATCGGACGGACCCCGCTGTTCCTCGCGGAGGGCATCTTCGCCGCGGAGATCGTCACACGCTGCCGGGAACTCGGCGTCCTGGCCGACGCGCTGTGCCTGAGCCGCGGCCCGGTGAAGACGTTCCGCCGCCGCTTCCTGCGGGACCTCAAGGAGGGCCGCAAGTCGGTGCCGTTCCTGCTGCGCCGCGGCTGGCGCCTGATGCGGCAGGAGCGCTCCATCGTCGCCCGCCAGACCGCGCTGGGCGCGTACGCCTGCGACCGCGACGAGGCGATGGGCCGGCTGGCGGCCGCCGCGGCGGGCCGGTGCGCGATCCTCCGCACGGCGGCCTGAGCGGCGACGACGTCAGGCAGACAGACGGACAGACGGACAGACGGACAGACAACGTAAGACGCAAGAACGAGAAAAGCGGGACTGGACGGACCCCCCGGCCCTCCAGTCCCGCTCTTGTGTTCCCCCGTGGTGCTCCCCCGTTCCCTCCCCCTCGTTCCCCCGTGTCCCCACTTCTCCCTGAGGAGACGCCCCCCAGCGCCTCCGCAGTCCCCCGTGGGCCCCCTTGTGGTGCTCCCCCCCCCGAACCTTCAGGCCACGAGCTCGCCGAAGGCGTCTTCCTCGTCACGGCCGAAGCTGAGGACCTCGTCCTCGCGCAGCCGGCGGAGCGACCGCCAGATGCTGGACTTCACCGTGCCGACACTGATGTCGAGGATCTCCGCGATCTCCGGGTCCGTGCGGCCCTCGTAGTAACGAAGGACCAGCATGGTGCGCTGGAGTTCGGGGAGGCGGGCGAGCGCCTGCCACAGGACGGCGCGCAGCTCGGTGCCGCGCATCGCGTCCGTGTCACCGGCGGTCTCCGGCAGCTCCTCGGTCGGGTATTCGTTCAGCTTGCGGCGGCGCCACGCGCTGATGTGCAGGTTGGTCATGGTGCGGCGGAGGTATCCGCCGACCGCCGCCTTGTCACTGATCCGGTCCCACGCCCGGTAGGTCGAGAACAGCGCGCTCTGCAGCAGGTCCTCGGCCTCGAAGCGGTCGCCGGTGAGGTGGTAGGCGGTGGCGTACAGGGAGGCGCGGCGCTCCTGGACGTAGGCGGTGAACTCCGCCTCCGACAGCGAACGGCGCTCCCCCGAGTCCTCCCTGTACGCGGCTCCCCCGTGAGCCTTGCCGTCCCCCGTGTGTGCGTCGACCACCGTCATGTAACCGGTGTGCTGACGCCCGGTGCCGCGAGCGCACCCCCGCCCGCTCACGGCACCGGACTTCTCGGAACTCCGGTGCACGTCGTGCAGACGCGTGATCACTGCGCTGGTGCTGATGCCGTGCAGCGTGTTCATCTCGCGCCCCCCGTCGTGGACTTCCGGTGTGCGGCCCGCCGGTCGGGCGGGCTTCCTTGCCTGTGCCGAGAAGCTTGCCCCGGCACTTTCATCGCCGTGTCCGCCGACTGTCACAGGCCTGTCACAGGGCTCGGCCACAGGACGAGCACGGTTCGTACACAGGTGTCGGCGGTAGGCGTGGCCCTGATCTCGGCCCACAGGTCGAACCCCGCCCCCCTCATGGGCCAGAATGAGCCCGTGCCTTCCCTGTTGCTGATCGAGGACGACGACGCCATCCGGACGGCCCTGGAGCTCTCACTGACGCGCCAGGGTCACCGCGTGGCGACCGCTGCCAGCGGTGAGGACGGTCTGAAGCTGCTGCGCGAGCAGCGGCCGGATCTGATCGTGCTGGATGTGATGCTGCCCGGCATCGACGGGTTCGAGGTGTGCCGGCGCATCCGGCGCACGGACCAGTTGCCGATCATCCTGCTCACCGCGCGCAATGACGACATCGACGTGGTCGTCGGGCTGGAGTCCGGCGCCGACGACTATGTCGTCAAACCGGTGCAGGGGCGTGTGCTCGACGCCCGGATCCGGGCCGTGCTGCGGCGTGGCGAGCGGGAGTCCAATGACGCGGCGTCGTTCGGCAGCCTCGTCATCGACCGCTCGGCGATGACCGTGACCAAGAACGGCGAGGACCTCCAGCTCACGCCGACCGAGCTGCGGCTGCTGCTGGAGCTGAGCCGGCGGCCGGGGCAGGCGCTGTCCCGGCAGCAGCTCCTGCGGCTGGTGTGGGAGCACGACTACCTGGGTGACTCGCGGCTCGTGGACGCCTGTGTCCAGCGGCTGCGTGCCAAGGTCGAGGACGTGCCGTCGTCCCCGACGCTGATCCGTACCGTGCGGGGTGTCGGCTACCGGCTGGACGCGCCTCAGTGACACAGGCGCACCAAGGGGGGGCCCGCGGCTGGACCGGGGCGCGCAAGGGAGTTCTGTCGCGGCTGCGCTTCACCAGCCTGCGGCTGAGGCTGGTCGTCGTCTTCGGCCTGGTGGCCCTGACGGCCGCCGTGTCCGCGTCCGGCATCGCGTACTGGCTCAACCGCGAGGCGGTCCTCACCCGCACCCAGGACGCCGTGCTGCGCGACTTCGAGCAGGAGATGCAGAACCGGGCGGGCGCGCTGCCCGAGCGGCCGACGCAGGACGAGTTGCAGCACACCGCGGGCCAGATGGCGGGCAGCGACCAGCGCTTCAGCGTGCTGCTGGTCGCCCGCGGCGCCGACGGCAGGACCGTCTACGGCAGCTCCGGCGGGCTGAGCGGCTTCTCGCTGCGGGACGTGCCGGCCTCGCTGCGTACGGCGGTGAACAAGACGCAGAAGGTGGACGGGGCCAACAAGCACCCGTACCACCTGTACTGGCAGCGGGTCATAGACCACGACACGCCGTATCTCGTGGCCGGGACGCGGGTGATCGGCGGCGGCCCGACCGGCTACATGCTCAAGTCGCTGGAACCGGAGGCGAAGGATCTGAACTCGCTCGCCTGGTCGCTGGGAATCGCCACGGGACTCGCGCTGATCGGCTCGGCGCTGCTCGCGCAGGCCGCCGCGACGACGGTGCTGAAGCCCGTGCAGCGGCTCGGGGCGGCAGCGCGGCGGCTCGGCGAGGGCAAGCTGGACACTCGGCTCAGGGTGTCGGGCACCGACGAACTCGCCGATCTGTCCCGGACGTTCAACAACGCGGCCGAGGCGCTGGAGAAACGGGTCGCCGACATGGCAGCGCGGGACGAGGCGTCCCGGCGGTTCGTCGCGGACATGAGCCATGAGCTGCGTACGCCGCTCACCGCCATCACCGCCGTGACGGAGGTGCTGGAGGAGGAGCTGGAGGCGGAGACCGGGAGCATGGACCCGATGATCGAGCCCGCCGTCCGGCTGGTGGTCAGCGAGACGCGGCGGCTGAACGACCTGGTCGAGAACCTGATGGAGGTCACCCGCTTCGACGCGGGCACCGCCCGGCTCGTCCTGGACGACGTCGACATCGCCGACCAGATCACCGCGTGCATCGACGCCCGGGCCTGGCTGGACGCGGTCGAGCTGGACGCCGAGCGCGGTATCCACGCCCTGCTGGATCCGCGCCGTCTCGACGTCATCCTGGCCAACCTCATCGGCAACGCGCTCAAGCACGGCGGCTCGCCGGTGCGGGTGATCGTCCGCGCGGAAGACGACTCGCTCGTCATCGAGGTGCAGGACCACGGGCCCGGCATCCCCGAGGACGTGCTGCCGCATGTCTTCGACCGGTTCTACAAGGCCAGCGCCTCCCGGCCGCGCTCCGAGGGCAGCGGCCTGGGCCTGTCCATCGCCCTGGAGAACGCCCACATCCACGGCGGCGAGATCATCGCGGCCAACTCGGCCGACTCGGGCGCGGTGTTCACCCTGCGGCTCCCGCTCGGCACCTCCGCCTCGGCGGAACAGCCCGCCGAGGACGAGCAGGAGCCCGGACCCGACGCCGACCGGAGCCAGGCCGGGGACTCGAAGGGGGATGCCTGATGACCACCCGACGTCCACGAGCCCTGGCGCGGCTGGCCGGCCTGCCCGTGCTCGCCGTCCTGCTGGCCGGCTGCGGGATCCGGGCGACGGAGGTGCCGACGAACTTCGGGCCCGCGCCCTCGCGGGTGCGGTGTTCGCTCGCCGAGCCCGATGTGTCGACACAGGCCACGCGGGGGCTGCCGGTGCAGGTGTTCCTGCTGTGCGGGTCCTCGCTGGTGACCGTCGACCGGACCGTACGGGTCCCGGACGGCGCGGCCGACTCCGAGCGGCGCATGCTGGTGGCGCAGGGCCTGCTGGACGAGCTCGCCGAGACCCCCTCGCCCGCCGAGAAGGAGGCCGGCTACAGCACGGACGTACGCGGCGGCATCACCGTGGGCGGGCCCGGGAAGGGCGACCCGGAGGACACGCTGCGGCTGAGCACGGCGCCGGACAGCCTCACCTCGTACGCCCTGGCCCAGATCGTCTGCACCTTCTCCGACTCCGCCGCCGCCGAGGGCGACGGCTCCGTGGTCCTCGGCGGCCCCGGCCCCGAGTCCCCGCGCCGCTACGAGTGCACCGACGAGGTGCGGGCCCGCCCGGGCGGCACGGAACCACCGTCCAAGGACGTGGCCGGCGAGTGAGCCGGCGGCGGGATCCGACGGGCTGTGGCGCACGCCTCACAGGCCTCCCGGGGTGCATCCCGGAACCGATCCTGCCGGAGACCGCGTCTAGGGGGGCGTGCAGCGTCAAGGCTCCATCGGCGGCAGCGCCGAGTTCCGCATCCGTGTGACAGGAGGTGTCCTCCTCGTCGCACACCTCGCGTTCGTCGCCTGGTTCACGTTGCGGCCGTTGGAGGTGCCCTGGGTGATGCCCGCCAATCTGCGGCCGTTCGCCGGGATCCGGGGCGATCTCGCCCTGGGCTGGCCCGAGGCGGCCCGTCACATCGGCGAGAAGCTGGCCCTGCTCGCCCCGCTGGGCGTGCTGCTGCCGATGGTGAGCGGCAGGCTGGTGGTCTCGCCGCTGGCGTCCCTGCTGCGCACCGTCGCGGCCGGAGCCCTGCTGTCGCTGGGCATCGAGCTGTTGCAGACCGGCGTGCCCGGTCAGGTCGTGGATGTCGACTCGCTGTTCCTCAACACCGCGGGCGTGGCCCTCGCGCATCTCGCGCTGGTCCCCGCGGGCCGCTTCTGGCTGCGCCGCCGCACCACCGCGCCCCTGACCCGCACGCCCCTCCCCCCGGAGGAGCCGGCTCAGGGTCGGACCCCGACGATTCCCAGGGTCGGGATCGCCCCGTGGAGCGACGCTTTGCCCCCTTCGTCTCCGTAGCGTGGAGTGCAGATGGGGTACTCGGACGAGAGACCTCGCACACCGACGCTAAAAGGAGTCGCACATGTCCCGCCTCGCCCGCCCCACCCACGGCCGCATGATCGGCGGAGTGTGCGCCGCGCTGGCCCGGCGCTTCGGCACCTCCACCACGACGATGCGGGTGATCTTCCTGGTCTCGTGCCTGCTGCCCGGCCCGCAGTTCCTGCTGTACATCGCGCTGTGGATCGTGCTGCCCTCGGAGGACAAGGTGCGGAACAAGGCCCAGACGGCCTGGTGACCGCCCGCCGCGGAAACGCCGATGGGGCGCACCCTGTGTCCAGGGGTGCGCCCCATCGGCGTGTGCGTCCGCACGGGCGGGAGGGTCAGGCGACGGGAATGCCGTTCACCGGGAGCCCGCCGAGCAGCTTGGGGGCCGGGCCGTTCGGGCCCTGGGCGAGCAGTTCCCCGGCGACCGGCTGGGCGGCGGCGACACCGGTACCGGCCAGGCTCTGCCCCTGACCCACCGCCTCACCCGAGCCCGCCGGCAGCGTCTGGGAGAGCTGCTCCGCCGGGAGCGTCTGGGTGACGCCCTCCAGCGCCTGGGTGGCGTCCGGGACGGCCGGGGCGGCGCTGGCGGCGCCCGCACCGGTGGCGGCGAAGGCGGCACCGAGAGCGGCGACACCGAGGGACTTGGCAGCAGACTGCTTCATGAAAACGCGTCCTCGCAATGGGATGACGGGGTGTGTGAGCGGTGCGGCGACCGTAATCACGCGGCACCACCCGCCGCAAACATCGAAATGCGGACGGCTTGTGAACACCGTCCGCATTCCCTGTGCGCCCATTCCCCCGGGGTCAGCCCTCCGAATCCACAGAGCCGCTGGTGGAGGCGGTCTGCCGGAACAGCCATTCGGATTTCAGCTCGGCGTATCCCGGCTTGATCACGTCATTGATCATGGCGAGTCGTTCATCGAAAGGAATGAACGCTGATTTCATCGCATTGACTGAGAACCACTGCATGTCGTCGAGCGTGTAACCGAACACCTCGACAAGATGCTCGAATTCCCGGCTCATGCTGGTGTAGGACATGAGGCGATTGTCCGTATTGACGGTGGCGCGGAAATGCAGCCGGCGCAGCAGCCCGATGGGGTGTTCGGCGTACGAGGACGCCGCCCCGGTCTGAAGGTTGGAGCTCGGGCACAGCTCCAGCGGGATGCGCTTGTCCCGGACGTACGAGGCGAGCCGCCCGAGTTCGACCCGGCCGTCCTCGTGGACCTGGATGTCGTCGATGATCCGCACGCCGTGCCCGAGCCGGTCGGCGCCGCACCACTGGAGGGCCTGCCAGATGGACGGCAGCCCGAAGGCCTCGCCGGCGTGGATGGTGAAGTGGTTGTTCTCGCGCTTCAGGTACTCGAAGGCGTCCAGGTGCCGGGTGGGCGGGTAGCCGGCCTCGGCGCCCGCGATGTCGAACCCGACGACGCCCAGGTCCCGGTAACGGTTGGCGAGTTCGGCGATCTCCAGGGCGCGGGCCGCGTGCCGCATGGCGGTCAGCAGGGCGCCGACGCGGATGCGGTGGCCGTTCTCCCTGGCGCGCCGCTCCCCTTCCCGGAAGCCCTCGTTGACGGCCTCGACCACCTCTTCGAGGCTCAGCCCGGCCTCGAGGTGCTGCTCGGGGGCGTAGCGCACCTCGGCGTAGACGACGCCGTCCCCGGCGAGGTCCTCGGCGCACTCGGCGGCGACCCGGACCAGGGCGTCGCGGGTCTGCATGACGCCGACGGTGTGGGAGAAGGTCTCCAAGTACCGCTCCAGGGAACCGGAGTCGGCGGCCTCGCGGAACCAGAGGCCGAGCTTCTCGGGGTCGGTCTCGGGGAGCTGCGTATAGGCGTTCTCGCGGGCGAGTTCGACGATCGTGGCGGGGCGCAGGCCGCCGTCGAGGTGGTCGTGCAGCAGAACCTTGGGCGCCCGGCGGATCTGGTCCGGTGTCGGGGTGTTCGCGATGGTCTGGCTCGTCATTTCCGCACTCTAACTCCTACGCGCGTAGATGGCGCCTCTTCGGCCCCTTTACGTTTTCGTCGATACGTAACGGTGACCCCGGGGACGGGTCGAATACACCCGTGCTTCTGACACTGTTCTGTCATGGCACACCAAGCGACGCCGGTTCGCAGGGCCCGGCTGGGCAGGACACTCGGTCCGGAGCCGACGGCGGTGAGCGGCGTGGTGCTGCTGCTGCCCAACGGGGACGAGAACTCCGGCCGCAGACCTTCGCCCATGCTGGCGACCGCCTCCGTACGCGCCCTGGGGCGCCGGCTGGCCCGCGCGGGCCGGGACGAGGGTCTGGTCGCGCACGTGGTGCACTACCGCTGCCGCGGCTGGAACGGCAGCGAGGCCAACCTCGCGGCCGATGCCGCCTGGGCGGCCGACGAGGTCGTACGGCGTTACGGGGACGTGCCAATCTGCCTCGCGGGGACCGGCATGGGCGGCCGGGCCGGGCTGCGCGCGGGTGGGCACGAGGCCGTCAATTCCGTGCTGGCGCTGGCCCCCTGGCTGCCGGAGGAGGATGTGGCGGCGCCACCCGAACCGGTGAAGCAGTTGGTGGGGCGGCAGGTGCTGATCGTGCACGGCACGAACGACGAGCGGACGGATCCCGAGTTGTCGTTCCGGCTGGCGGCGCGGGCGAAGAAGGCGAA
This sequence comes from Streptomyces sp. NPDC056948, assembly GCF_042674225.1. NCBI lineage: Bacteria > Bacillati > Actinomycetota > Actinomycetes > Kitasatosporales > Streptomycetaceae > Streptomyces > Streptomyces sp. NPDC056948. Next base: position 6,384 of record NZ_JBHUQX010000097.1, on the reverse strand, counting down.
TCGGGATGTGTGCCGGTTCGAAGTGCATACGGACGGGCACGGGTTGCATCAGTACCGGGATGAAGTGCTGGCGTTGGCCGAGGACTTCGTGATGGGGGCGGTGTACGGGCGGGCGGTGTCCCGACCCGTGCGGGACGCGTTCGCTGCGCCGCCGCCGTTGGGGTTGCGGATGCCGTTGGCTGCGGGCTTCGGTTCTTCGTTGCGGCGGTAGCGTCGTCGGGGTGCTTCTTGGTCGGCCTGTGCGGGTTGTCTGTGGCTTGTCGCGCCCACGCGGCGGAGCCGCAGATCGATACAGCCCCGCGCCCCTGACTAGGGCAGCAGACTGCCTCTTCTTGAGAGCAGGAACCTTTTGAAGGCTGCTACCGGGGGTGTGTCCGGATGACCCTCGAGCCAGGCCACGCCGATTTCGCGGACCGCTCGGGGGGCCGTGACCGTCAGTTCGACGACCCCGGGGCGAGGGACTGCCGGTGGGGGCAGAAGGGCGACTCCCAGGCCCGCTGCCACCAGGCCTCGGAGGGTTTCCGCCTCCTCTCCCTCGAAGGCGATACGGGGCTTGAAGCCCGCCTCCTGGCACAGGTCGTCGGTGATGCGGCGCATGCCGTAGCCGGGTTCCAGGGTGACGAAGGTTTCGTCGGCGGCTTCCGCGAGGCGGATGCGACGGCGGGTGGCGAGGGAGTGATCGGCGGGGACGACCAGGCGGAGTTTCTGTTCGTCGAGGCGGCGGGCCACCAGGCCGGGGGCGTCGGGGACGGGTGACGTCAGGCACAGGTCGAGTTCGCCCGCGCGGAGGCGTTCGAGCATGGCCTCGCCGTAGTTCTGGACCAGGCTGAAGCGGACGCGGGGATGGTCGGCGCGGAAGGCCTGGAGGAGGCCGGGGACGGTCTCGGCACCCATGGTGTGCAGGAAGCCGAAGGCGACCTTGCCGGTGGCCGGGTCGGCGTCGGCCCGCACCTCCTCGGCGGCGCGCTCGACCTCGGCCAGGGCGCGCTCGACGGAGGTGAGGAAGGTACGGCCGGCCGGGGTGAGGGAGACCGTACGGCCGTGGCGGGCGAAGAGATCGACGCCCAGGTCCTGCTCCAGGCGGGCCATGGACCGGGAGAGGGTCGACTGCGGGACGTTCATCTCCTGGGCGGCACGGGTGACGTGCTCGGTGCGGGCGACGCCGGCGAAGTACGCGAGGCGGGGAGCCAGCACCCTCGACATCTCTGCCATGTCTTCTGTGTCACTGGATGGTGACAGGCGAGCCTGTGAACTGGGTTGATGCACCATGGGAACGATTATCGCCGTTCCATGCATTGGACGGATCAGTGGGGGCGTACGTAATTTCGAAGCATGTCTCCCGCCAGTACCGGGGCGTCCACCACCGTGGGCGCCGATGTCTCTGTCCCTGCTTCCGACTCCCGTATGTCGCCGGGCGGGCCCGGCTACCGCCGGATGAGCCTCGCGCTCTTCCTCGCGGGTGTCGCGACCTTCGCGCTGCTGTATTCCACCCAGGCGCTGCTCCCGCTGATCTCCGGCGAGTTCGGGGTGGCGGCGAGCGACGCGAGCTGGACGGTGGCCGCCGCGACGGGCGGGCTGGCGCTGTTCGTGCTGCCGATGAGCGCCCTGTCCGAGCGCTTCGGACGGCGTGCGGTCATGACGGGGTCACTGGCCGTGGCCGTCACGATCGGGCTGCTGGTGCCCCTCGCCCCGTCGCTGGGCGTGCTGGTCGTGCTGCGGGCGCTCCAGGGCGCGGCCCTGGCCGGGCTGCCCGCGTCGGCGACCGCGTACCTCGCGGAGGAGGTCAGCCCCAAGGCGCTGGTCACCGCGATCGGGCTGTTCGTCGCCGGCAACAGCGTCGGCGGGATGAGCGGCCGGGTCATCACCGGCTGGGTCGCGCAGGAGTGGGGCTGGCGGGTCGCCGTCGGTGTCATCGGCGTGATCGCCGTGGCCTGCGCGGTGGCCTTCCGGGCGCTGATCCCCGCCCCCCAGCACTTCAAGCCGGGCTCGCTGCGCCCGCGTGTCCTGGCCCGCACGGTCCGCGGCCACCTGTCCAACCCGCTGCTGTGCCGACTGTACGCGATCGGCGCGCTGTTCATGACGGTGTTCGGCGGCGTGTACACGGTCATCGGCTACCGCCTGACCGAGGCCCCGTTCTCGCTGCCCCAGGGCATCATCGGCTCGATCTTCCTGGTGTACCTCGTCGGTACGGTGTCGGCGTCGACGGCGGGCCGGCTGGTGGGCCGTATGGGCCGCCGGGGCGCGCTGTACGCGGCGGGCGGTACGACGGCCGCGGGCCTGCTGCTGTCCCTGGCCGGGTCCCTGCCGCTGGTCCTGCTGGGCCTGGTCCTGATCACGGGCGGCTTCTTCGCGGGCCACGCGGTGGCCTCCTCGGCGGTCAGCAAGACGGCCACGACCGGCCGCGCGCAGGCCTCGGCGCTGTACCAGTCCGCCTACTACATCGGCTCCAGCGCGGGCAGCACGGTCGGCGCGATCGCCTTCCACGCGGGCGGCTGGGCCGGGACCGTCGGGGTCGGACTGCTGGCGGTGCTCGGCGTCGTGACGATCACGGTGTTCGGCACGCGGGCGGCTCGGCTGCAGCGGAGGCTGACCACGGCCGCCTGACCGTCCGCCGGAGCGTTCCCCCTGGTCGGGGCCGGTTGTCAGTGGGCGCGGATAACGTCCGCGTCTGCTGACCACCGGACCGAGCAGGGGGATTTTTCATGGAGTTCCGCATCGACCGTACGGCGTTCGCGGAGGCCGTGGGCCGGGCGGTGCGGGCGCTGCCCGCGCGGACGCCGGTGCCGGTGCTGGGCGGACTGCTGCTGGAGGCGGACGCGGGACGGCTCGCCGTGACGGGGTTCGACTTCGAGGCGGCGGTACGGGTGGAGGCCGAGGCGGAGGTCTCGGTGCCCGGGCGGGTGCTCGTCCTGGGGCGGCGGCTGCTGGACGTGTGCCGGGTGCTGCCCGAGGGGCCGGTGAGCTGTGCGCTGGAGGCGTCACGGTTCACGGTGGAGGCGGACGGTACGCGCTTCGGGCTCTCGACGCTGCCGCTCGCCGAGTACCCGGCCCTGCCGGCGGCGCCCGCGCCGTACGGCACGGTGGACGCCGCCGCGTTCGCGACCGCCGTCGCACAGGTCGCGGTCGCCGCCGGACGCGACGACACGCTGCCGCTGCTGACGGGCGTCCAACTGCGCCTCGACGGCGGGGAGATGACGCTGTCCGCCTCGGATCGCTACCGGTATGCGGTGCGGCGGCTGGAGTGGAAGCCGGGGGCGGCGGCCGACGGGGTGGTGGAGGCCGCCGAGGGGGTGGTGGAGGCCTTGCTGCCGTCGCGGCGGCTGCTGGACGTCGCGCGGTCACTGGGGCGCTGCGGGGACGTGCTCATCGGGTGGGATCCGGCCGGTGGCGGCGGGCTGATGGGTTTCGAGGGCGGGCCGACGCGGACGGCGCTGCGGCTCCTGGACGGGCGGCTGCCGGCGTACAAGTCGCTGTTCGACATGGCGGGGGCGGCGGTCGCCGAGGTGGAGTGCGAGGGGCTCGCGGAGGCCGTGCGGCGGGTCGCGGTGGTGGCGGAGGCGAACAGTCCGGTGCGGCTGGACTTCTCGGGCGACGGGTCCGTCATGCTGCGCGCCGGCTTCGGGGACGACGTGGCGGTCCAGCGGCTGCCGGCCACGCTGAGCGGGGCCGACGAGATGCCGGTGGCCTTCAACCCGGCCTATCTGCTGGACGCGCTGACGTCCTTCGAGAGCCCGCGGGTGCGGCTGGAGCTGCTGGGGGCGGGGCAGCGGGCGCTGCTGCACGGGGTGCCGGACGCCGGGGCGGGCACAGCGGAGGCCGGGACGCATCGGCATCTGCTGATGTCGGTGAAGCAACTGGTCTGAGGCGGCTGCAACTGGTCTGAAGAGGCTGCTCCTGCCTGCGCGTTTGTGCGCTCGGGGCGCCGTTGTCAGTGGGCTGCGGTAGCTTCCGAAGTGCTGGGCGCAATGGTGCGTGACAGAAATTCCACTGGGGTGGGTGGGCGATGACGAACGGCACGGCGACACCGACGGACCTGGACACCAGGCTGGAGGCACACCGGACCGAGCTGACCGGGTACTGCTACCGGATGCTCGGCTCCTCCTTCGAGGCCGAGGACGCGGTGCAGGACACGATGGTCCGCGCCTGGCGCAGCTACGACAAGTTCGAGGGCCGCTCCAGCCTCCGCTCCTGGCTCTACCGCATCGCGACCAACGTGTGCCTGGACATGCTGACCGCGGGGAACAAGCGCGCCCGGCCCATGGACCTCACCGAGTCCACCCCGCTCGCCCAGGCGGCCCTCTCCCCCCGCCCGGACAACACCTGGCTGGAGCCCATGCCGGACGCCCGCGTGCTGCCCTCGACCGACGACCCGGCGGAGGCGGCGATCGCCAAGGAGTCCGTACGGCTCGCCTTCATGGCCGCCCTGCAGCAACTGCCGGCCAAGCAGCGGGCGGTGCTGATCCTGCGCGAGGTCCTGGCCTGGAGGGCCAGCGAGGTCGCCGAGCTGCTGGACACCTCGGTGGCGTCGGTGAACAGCGCCCTCCAGCGGGCCCGCGCCACCCTGGCCGAGCGGCAGCAGCCGGGCGCCGACGCGGTCGTCTCCGACCCGCTGGACGAGGACCAGCAGAAGCTGCTCGACCGCTACATGGCGGCCTTCGAGGGCTACGACATGGCGGCGCTGACGGCCCTGCTGCACGAGGACGCGGTCATGACGATGCCGCCGTTCGACCTGTGGCTGACCGGCGTCGACGACATCACCGGCTTCATGACCACGCTCGGCGCGCCCTGCGCGGGCTCGCGGCTCGTGCCGGTCCAGGTCAACGGGCTGCCGGGGTTCGCGCAGTACAAGCCCGACCCGGAGAGCGGCGGCTTCATGCCGTGGGCGGTCCAGGTGCTGGAGATCTCAGACGGCCGGATCACCGGGTTCCACTGCTTCCTCGACACCGAGCGCTGGTTCCCGCTCTTCGACCTGCCCCTCCGTCTCGAAGCGGAGACCGACCAGGTCGAGCAGGGCGCGTAGGGCCGGGTCGGGGTCGCGGAGCCTGATCCGGCCTCCTGCCCGGCGGGCGGCGAGCTGGAGCCGCGCCAGCAGGTCGACGGTGGCGAGGCCAGGTGGCCCCAGGCCTCCGACATCGCACACCACGACCCGGGCACCGCTGGTGTGCAGCAGTGCCCGTACGTCGTCGCTCAGCCCTCTCACCTCGTCCCGGGTGACGGGGCCGGGCAGTACGAGCACGGGGGGTGTCATGGCGTCCACGATCGGTAGACCGGGCGGGCGGCTGTAACTCATCGCGACGGGCCTTCCTGTCGGCGCGCTGTGAAGATCACATTGACCGGGACATGGCCTTCCCCGGAGGGTTGGCTGTATGCCCCATGCACCTGCCCCTCCCGCGCTGCCTGATGCTCTCTTCGCCGGTGAGGGGGCGTCGTGCAGGGAGTACTGAGCGGGTTCGCGGTCATCGCCGTGGTCATCGGGGTCGGCTACTTGATCGGCCGCCGCGGCTACCTGGGCGACGGGGGCCGCGAGGTCCTGACCAAGCTGGCCTTCCACGTGGCGTCCCCGGCGCTGCTCTTCACGACGCTCGCGCAGGCCGACCTGTCGGTGATCTTCTCCGACCGGCTGCTGGTCACGGCGATGAGCACGGCAGCGGCGGCGGGGGTCTTCGTGGCGGTGGGTGCCGCGCGTGGGTGGGGTGTGGGCCGGACGACGATCGGCGCGCTGTGCTCCAGCTATGTCAACTCGGGGAACCTCGGCATCCCGATCGCCGTGTACGTCCTGGGTGACGCGTCACTGGTCGCGCCGGTGCTGCTGTTCCAGTTGGTCGGGGTCACTCCGGTGGCGCTGACGGTCCTGGACCTGGCGACCGTCGGGGACGAGGACAAGCGCCCCCTGTGGCAGAGCCTGCTCACCCCGCTCCGCAACCCCATAGCGCTGGGCTCCCTGGCCGGGGTGGCGGCATCGGCGACCGGCCTGCACGTCCCGGGCCCGCTGATGGACCCCCTGACCCTGATCGGCAACATGTCGGTCCCAGCGGTCCTCCTGGCCTTCGGTATCTCCCTGCGCGGCAGCACACTCCCCCTGCGCGGCGCGGAACGGGCCCCCGTCCTGCTGGCCGTCGCCCTCAAGGCCATCGCCCAGCCCTTGATCGCCTGGGCCCTGGCAGCGGGCGTCTTCGGCCTCCACGGAGCGTCCCTGCTCGACGTGGTGGTGACATCCGCCCTGCCGGCGGCGCAGAACCTGTTCACGTACGCGAGCAGCTACCGGGTGGGCGAGGTACTGGCGAGGGAGGCGATCCTGCTGTCGACGGTGCTGGCGGTGCCGGTGCTTGTGGTGGTGGCGGCGTTGCTGGGGTGACGGTCTCGGCGGAGACCGTCACCCAGAAG
>NZ_JBHUQX010000096.1:0-24209 GCF_042674225.1 Streptomyces sp. NPDC056948 | reverse complement strand
GACGTACTCGGGCCTGCCGAGCGCCTCCCGGGTGCCGGGTGTCAGCAGCGGCAGGACGCGTCGGGCGCAACTGGTGCGCAGTTCGGCCGTGCCCTCGTGGTCGGGGCGCAGACACAACAGCATGACGTGGTCGGGGCGGTGGGGGTGGAAGGCGTTCTCGGTGTGGAAGGTGAGTTCGACCGAGCCGACGTTGCCCTGGACCGTCTCCTGGCCGGGCACCGGCACGACGTCCTGGACGAGGGCGCCGCACTTCTCCGCCGCGAACGCGGCCGGGTCGCCGAGCCCGGCCGCGAACAGCAGCAGCGTCGCCGCGGGCAGGGACGGGCCGTGTTGGACCGAGCCCTTCACCCTGGGAGTGGGCGGCAGGTGCGCGGCTCCGATGGGGAGCCTCCTGAGGACGAGGGCGCCGTCGGGGCCCGAATGCCTGCGGAACTCCCTCACGGTGCGCCGTATTTCGGCAGGGACGTCCTCCCAGGCGTGCCGGGCGAGGGCCACCCATGCCGGGTCGTCGACCCGGTCGCCCGCCTGGTCCAGCAGTTCCGCCGCCACATGGCCGAGCCGGACCAGGGTACGGGCGTCGTACCGCACCGTGTCGTCGGCGCTCGCCGGGGCGTACGGTGCCTCCGTCATGTCGACGCTGCTCACGTGCGTGTTCCCTTTCGTCCGCTGCGTCCGCGTCACTCGCCCATGGCCCGGACGAGGCTCTTGGGGCGCAGGTCGGTCCACTCGCGCTCGACGTACTCCAGGCAGGCGGTGCGGCTGTCCGGGCCGAAGACGGTGGTCCAGCCGGCGGGCACGGCGGTGAAGTCGGGCCACAGCGAGTGCTGTCCCTCCTCGTTGGCCAGGACCCGGTAGGTGCCGTCGGGGTTCTCGAAGGGGTTGGTCATGACGGATCGGTGTTCCTTTCGGGAGCCGGGAGGCGCTTCGCCTCCCGGTGTGGGGGAGTTGGGCCACGGTCCCGCCCGGTGGTCCGGGCGGTGTGGCCCGCTCATCAGGTCGATGAGGAGGGCGGCGAGCAGGGACTCGCGCGAGCCGTCCACCGGCGGTCGGTGCGAGTGGTCGGAGGGGTGCTCGGAGGAAGCCGGGCCAGCGAGGCCGGCCCGCGCGGCGCGCCTCACCGTTCGACGAAATCCCAATAGCGGGAGATCGCGGCCTCGTCGATGTTCGGGATCGCGACCGCCAGATCCCGCAGCCGGTGAAGCGTCCTGTCGTTCTCGAACTCCAGGGTCGGCTGCCGCGGCTCCGGCGCGTTCCTGGCGTGCTCTTCGAGATACGCCTGGTAGGGCAGGATCGGCAGGTCCTGTCCCCGTTCGCTCGCGCGCCGCAGGCGGTTCAGCCAGACGGTGAGCGGGACCGCCTCGGAGACCGTCCCGCGCATCCGGTCGTAGCCGCTCATGAAGACACCGGCTCCGACGCTGCGCGGGTGGTGGAGGTGGTGCACACGGGCGGTTCCCGTCCCGGCCAGGATCAGCCCCACAAGGGCGCGGGCCAGGACATCGACGGGGAGCAGCGCTTCCTCCAGATCCGGTCCGACCGGATGGCAGCCGAGCGCGGCGCAACTGGTGAGCAGTCGGGAGAACATGTCGTCCGGACCGACGGCACCGGTCGAGGTATGCGCCCAGATGCGGCCGAGCCGGTGGATGCCGCCGGCGGCCCCTCGCTCGAAGGCACGCTCCACGAGCCGGTCCGCGACCCATTTGCTCGCCGCGTATCCGTTCCCGAACGGGTGTTTCTCACCGTCGGTCGGTGAATCCTCCGTGACCAGCCGGGAGTCCTGGCCGGGCCTGAACACACCGAGGGTGGAGAGGTGGTGAAACGCCTTCGGCCGGCCTTCGGCGGCCAGGCGCAGCAGGGTTCGGGTGCCCTCCACGTTGGCCGGCTTCAGCCGGGTGTACGGCGAGAGGTGATGGACGTGTGCGCCGCTGTGGACGATCGTGTCGACCCGCTCTCGCAGCCTCGCCCAGTCCGCGGGGTCGAGGCCGAGGTCCACTGCAGCCAGGTCCCCCCGGACGACATTCAGCCGCGGATCGTCCGGCACCGGCCCGATGCCGTAGCGCCGCATGGCCCCGGTCAGCCGCTCGCGCGCCTCGGCGTCGGTCCGCGCACGGACGAGGCAGTGCACCCGGGCCGATGTCCGGAGCAGCAGCTCGGCCAGGAGGAAGGCTCCGACGAACCCCGTGGCCCCGGTCAGCAGAATCTCCCGAGGACCACCGGCATGCGGGTCGGCATACGGCACGTCGGATGAGCCGGCGGGGGATGTGCCCGACGTGAAGCGCAGGACGGGACTCAGCTCGGCTTCCGAGTCCGGCACCCACGACGCGGCGTGCGGGCCGCCCCCGGTGAGGTGGCGGGCCAGTCCCGCCGGGGTCGGTGCTTCGAGAAGCGCCGACAGGCTGAAGCGGACCGCCAGCGTCTCACGGATCCGGCCGGCCAGACGGATGGCGAGCAGGGAGTGACCGCCCAGTGCGAAGAAGTCGGCGTCGGCGGAGATCTCGGGCACGTTCAGCACTTCGGCGAACAGGGTGCACAGATGGGCCTCTTGTGGGGTGCGGGGGGCGCGGCCGGTGCCGGCGGCGGTGTTCGGCGGGGCGGGCAGCGACCTGCGGTCGAGCTTGCCGTTGGGGTTCAGTGGGATTTCGTCGACCTCGATGAAGGTGGACGGGACGAGGTAGGGGGGTAGCGTCGCGGCGAGCTTGGCCCGTAGGTCGTCGGGGTCGAGATACGCCGTTCGTTCGCTGCGGGTCCGTGGGGGCTGGTCGCGCAGTTCCCCGCGCTCCTTACGGGGCACGATGTAGGCGACCAGCTTCTGGTCCCCCGGGCGGTCCTCTCGGGCTGTCACGGCGGCCTGTGCGACTTCGTCAAATGCTGTCAGCGCGGCCTCGATCTCGCCCGGCTCGATCCGGTAACCCCGGATCTTGACCTGGTCGTCGACGCGTCCGGCGTACTCCAGCACCCCTGCACGGTTCCAGCGGGCCCGGTCGCCCACCCGGTACATGCGGGTGCCGGGCGGGCCGTACGGGTCAGCGACGAACCGCTCGGCACTCTGGCCGGGCCGCCCGGCGTAGCCGCGGGCGAGGCCGGCGCCGGCGAGGTACAGCTCGCCCCACACACCGTCGGGGACGGGCTGGAGGTGGTCGTCCAGCACGTACACGCGCGCGCCCCCGATGGGGCGGCCGATGGGCACCGGTCCCGTGGCGAAGTCGTCGTCCGGTTCGAGCCGGTGGACGACACAGCCGACGGTCGCCTCCGTGGGACCGTACTCGTTGATCACCACGGCCTTGGGGTGCCGCTCGCGCCATGCCTGCAGGGCGGTGCCGTCGAGGGCCTCGCCGCCGATGACCAGGTTCCGGGCGTCGCTGACGCGGTCGGGCAGCGACTCCAGCAGCCGTAGATGGCTCGGGGTGACCTTGAGCAGGTCGGGGGTGGGGGTGTCCTCGTCCAGTTCGCCGAACCGCACCCGGCCGCCCGTGATCAGCGGTGTGAACAGTGTGGTCACCGGCATGTCGAAGGCGAGGGAGGTGTGGACCAGGGACTCGCCCGAGGCGGCCGGGTACATCGCCGCGGCCTCCGTGAGATAGGCGGCGAGCGAGCCGTGTTCGACGACCACTCCCTTCGGGCGGCCCGTCGATCCGGAGGTGTGGATCAGGTAGGCGGCCTGGTGGGGGTGGACCCGGACGCCCGGGGCGCCGTCCGCGCCGGTTTCCGGAGCTGCGGCGAGCGCGTCCTGGTCCAGGACGATCGCGGCGCCCGCGTCAGAGACGAGGGCATCGATCCGCGCCCGCGGGTTGGCCGGGTCGATCGGCAGATAGGCGGCCCCGGTCTTCAGGACCGCGAGCAGCGCCACGATCACCTCCGGGCTGCGCGGCAGGACCACGGCGACGACGGTCTCCGGTCCGGCCCCGAGCGCGACCAGATGCCGGGCGAGCCGGCCCGCGCGGCGGTTCAGCTCCTCGTACGTCAGCTCCGTACCGTCCGAGAACTCCGTACCGTCCGCGACGACGGCCACGGCGTGCGGGGTGCGGGCCGCCTGTGCCTCGAACATCTGCGGCAGCGAGGCCTCGGGCAGCGGCCGGACCGCGCCGCCCCGCCGGGCGAGCGCGTCCTCGCGTTCGGCGGACGTGAGCAGGGGCAGGGCGTGCAGGGGACGTGCCGGGTCGGCCGTCACCTCCTCCAACAGACGCAGATAGCGGGCGGCGACGCTCTCGGCGGTGGCGCGGTCGAACAGGTCCGAGGCGTACTCGACCCATCCGGACCAGCCGCCCTCACCGCCTTCACCGTCCTCACCGCCTTCACTGTTCTCGACGAGCATCAGCGACAGGTCGAATTTGGCCCGGTCGCCCGGCACATCCTCGACGGTCACCTCCAGTCCGGGCAGCGTGGGAGCGACCGGCTCCTGATTTACCGTCAGCATGACCTGGAACAGCGGGTGCCGGGAGCGTGAGCGCGCCGGCTTCAGGACTTCGACCAGCCGCTCGAAGGGCACGTCGGTGTGGTCGTACGCCGCCACGTCCGTCGCTCGTACCCGGTCGAGGAGTTCCTCGAACGTGGGGTCGCCGGAGGTGTCGACGCGCAGGACCAGCGTGTTGGCGAAGAGCCCGACGAGGTCTTCGAGCGCGGTGTCCGGGCGGCCCTCGACGGGCGTTCCGATCACGATGTCGTCGCCGGAGCCGAGTCGGTTCAGCAGGGTGACGAGCGTGGCGTGCAGCACCATGAAGGCGCTGGCGCCCCGGTCTCGGCCGAGCGCATCGACACGGCGACGCAGTGCGGCCGGCACCGTGAAGGGCACCGTGCCACCACGCTGGGAGGCGACGGCCGGCCGGGGCCCGTCGGTGGGCAGCTCGATCTGGTCGGGGATCCCGGCCAGCTCCTGCTTCCAGAAGCCGACCCGGTCCGCGGGCAGTTCCCGCTCCCACAGCGCGTAGTCGGCGTATTGGACGGGCAGCGGAGCCCAGTCGGGGGCGCGGCCGGCGAGTCGCGCGGCGTAGGCCGTGGAGAGGTCCTCGGCGAGGGGCCGCATGGACGTGCCGTCACCCGCGATGTGGTGCAGGAGCAGCAGCAGGGCGTGTTCGCGGTCCCTGTCGGTGAACAGCACGGCGCGGATGGGCGGTTGCTGGTCGAGGGAGAAAGGCATACGGGCGGCCTCCGCCACGCCCGCGGAGAAGTCGGCCGGGTCGAACGAACGGATCGCGAAGCGCGGTTCGGTGTCGATGACGACCTGGTGCGGTCCGTCCGGCCCTTCCGCGATCACCGTGCGCAGCACCTCGTGGCGCCGGACCAGGTCGCCGAAGGCGTCCCGCAGGGCGTCCCGGTCGAGAGCGCCGGTCATGCGCAGGACGACGGGGATGGTGTACGTCTGCGACTGGCCGTCGAGCCGGCCGAGGAACCACATCCGCCGCTGTGCCGCCGACAGCGGCACCCGTTCGGGCCGATCGGCCCCTTCGCGCCGGACGAGCGGCGGCCGCGAGGCCTTCGTCGGCCGGACGGACAGCAGTGCGGCGAGTCGGGCGACGGTCGCGTGCTCGAAGACCTCCCGGATGGACAGTTCGGCGCCGAGGTCTGCCCGGACGCGGTTGACCAGCCGTGCGACGAGCAGGGAGTGGCCGCCGAGGCGGAAGAAGTCGTCGTCGGCGCTCACGTCGGGCACGCCGAGGACGGCCGCGAAGAGGTCCGCCACGCGCCGCTCCGCGCCCTCCGCGGGCGGTCGGCCCGAGCCCTCGGTGCTCAGGTCCGGGGCGGGCAGCGCCTTGCGGGCGATCTTGCTGTTGGCGGTCAGCGGCAGGGTCTCCAGTACGACGAAGGCGGCGGGGACCATGTAGTCGGGCAGGGCCTGTGCGACGGCGGCGCGCAGTGCGGCCGGGTCGGCCGGACAATCCGGCTCCGGTACGACGTAGGCGACGAGGCGCTTGTCGCCGGGGGTGTCCTCGCGGACCACGACGGCGGCCGCGTCGATGCCGGGCTGGGCGGTGAGGACGGCCTCGACCTCGCCGAGTTCGATGCGGAAGCCGCGGATCTTCACCTGGTCGTCCACGCGGCTGACGAACTCCAGCAGTCCCGCGGCCGTCCAGCGGGCCAGGTCGCCGGTGCGGTACATCCGGGAGCCGGGCGGGCCGAACGGGTTGGCGACGAAGCGCCCCGCGCTCAGGCCGGGACGGCCGTGGTAGCCGCGGGTGACGAGGCCGCCCGCGACGTACAGCTCGCCCGCGGTGCCGACGGGCGCCGGGCGCAGCAGGGCGTCCAGCACGTACATCTGGGTGTTCCAGGCCGGTGTGCCGATGGTGATGACGCCGGGCGGTACGGAGTCGCCGGGTTCGATGCGGAACAGACTGCAACCGATGGTGGTCTCGGTGGGGCCGTACTCGTTGAGGACGGTCACCCCGGGGTGCCGGGCACGCCAGGCGTCCAGCACGTCGCCGAGCAACGACTCGCCACCGAGGACGAGTTGGCCCCCGGGCGAGTACTCCTCGGGTACCACACCGAGCAGGTGCAGATGGCTGGGCGTGGCCTTGACGAAGTCGGGCCGGGTGACGTGGGCGTCCGGGTCGGGGCCGCTGGACGTCCAGCGGACCAGTTCCACGGTGCCGCCGGAGATCAGCGGGCCGAACATGCCGGTGGCGGTGAGGTCGAAGGAGACCGGCGAGTGCACCAGGACACGGCGACGCAGGCTCGCGTACTCGGCTGTCGCCCACGCCAGGTAGGCGACGAGCGAGCGGTGTTCGACGATGACCGCCTTGGGGCGCCCGGTCGAGCCCGAGGTGAAGATGACGAACGCGGCGTGCTCGGGACGGCGGACCACTCCGGTGAGGGGGACGGACGACTGTTCGGCGAGCGTCGGATCGTCTGTCAGGACGATTGGGGCCTCCGTCAACGGCCGTACTTCATTGGCGAGTTCGGTCGTGGTGACGACCGCGACCGGCGCGATGTCGCTCAGCATGAAGGTGAGCCGCTCCGCCGGATGCGCCGGATCCAGCGGCAGATAGCCGGCCCCCGTCTTCAGGGCGGCCAGCAGGGTCACCGGGATGTCCTCGCAGACCGGCATCAGTACGGCGACGTACCGCTCGGGACCGGCGCCGAGGGCGGTCAGGGCCCGGGCCAACCGGTTGGCCCGGGCGTCGAGTTCGGTGTAGGACAGCTCGGTGAGCCCGAAGACGACGGCGGGGGCGTCCGGCGTACGGGCCACCTGGGCTTCGATCAGGTCGGTGAGGGTCTGCGTCGGCACCTCGTGTCCGGTGGCGTTCCAGTCGGTGAGCAGCATGTGCCGCTCGTCCTCGTCCACCACGTCGAACTCGCCTACGGGGCGGCCGGGTTCCGTGATGACGTCGGTGAGCAGCCGGGTGAAGCGCTCCGCGATCCGCGCGGCCGAGTCACGGTCGAACAGGTCGGTGGCGAACTCCAGGAGCCCGCTCACCCCGCCCTCGGGCCGCTCGGTGAGGAAGAACGACAGGTCGAACTTGGCGGCCGGTGAGGCGACCGGCTGCACGCGGGCGGAGAGCCCGGGCAGCTCGACGGCGAGGTCGAGGGCCGCTTGCTGGTCGGCGTTGCTGAAGTTCAGGCCCGTCTGGAACAGGGGGTGCCGGGCGGTGGAGCGCACCGGGTTGACCGCTTCCACGAGCCGTTCGAACGGCACGTCCTGGTGGGCGTAGGCGGCCAGGTCGGCCGCGCGCACCCGGCGCAGCACCTCGGTGAAGTCGGGGTCGCCGGTGAGGTCGGTGCGCAGGACGAGGTTGTTGGCGAAGTAGCCGACCAGGGGTGCCAGGGCGTCGTCCGTGCGGCCCGCGACGGGCGAGCCGATGACGATGTCGTGGCCCGCGCCGAGCCGGTGCAGCAGGGTGGCGAGGGCTGCGTGCACGACCATGAAGACGGTCGTGTGGTGCTCGCGGGCGAGCCGTACCAGGGCCTCGTGGACCTCGGGTGCGACGGTGAAGGGCACCGTGTCGCCGCGGTGGGTGGGGACGGCGGGCCGGGGCCGGTCGAAGGGCAGTTCCATCTGCTCGGGCAGCCCGGCGAGCGTGGCCCGCCAGTGGTCGAGCTGCCGGGAAAGGACGCTCCCCGGGTCGTCTGCCTCCCCCAGGGTCTGCCGCTGCCACGCCGCGAAGTCGGCGTACTGGAGGGGCAGTTGGGCCCAGCCGGGTTCCTCGCCCTGGGTCCGGGCCGCGTAGGCGGTGGCGAGGTCGCGGGCGAGCGGGGCCATGGAGGCGCCGTCGCCGGCGATGTGGTGCAGGACGAGGAGCAGTACGTGTTCGTTCTCACCGAGGTCGAGCAGGGTGGCCCGCAGCGGAGGTCGGGTGGTGAGGTCGAACGGGGTGCGGACCTCCTCCGCCAGCCGTTCGGCGAGACCCTCCTCGTCGACACCCGCCACGCTCAGCGGCGGCACCGACGGCAGCACGACCTGGTGGGGGCCGTGTCCGTCCTCGGCGAAGACCGTGCGCAGGGCCTCGTGCCGCGCCGCCAGGTCGTCCAGGGCTGCGGTGAGCGCGGCCACGTCGAGGTCGCCGGCCAGGCGTAGCGCGACGGGCAGGTTGTACGTCGGGGACGGGCCCTCGAAGCGGTGCAGGAACCACAGCCGTTCCTGGGCGTACGACAGCGGCAGGCGTCCCTCGCGCGGCTGAGGCGTGATTCCGGTGCGGCGCGGTCCGCTCCCGGCGAGCCGGGCTGCGAGCTTCGCCACGGTCGTCGCCTCGAACAGCACCGACAGTTCGATGTCGACGTCGAGGGCGGCGCGGATGCGGCCGGCCAGCCGGGTGACCAGCAGGGAGTGGCCGCCGAGCGAGAAGAAGTCGTCGTCGATCGACACCTCGGGGACGCCGAGCACGTCGGCGAACAGGCCGCACAGGATCTCCTCCTGTGGGGTGCGCGGTGCTCGCCCGCCGGTGTGGGCGAGGTCGGGGACCGGCAGGGTCTTGCGGTCGAGCTTGCCGTTCGGGGTGAGCGGCAGCTCCTCCAGGGTGACGATCTGGGCCGGGACCATGTACTCGGGCAGCCGGGCGGCGAGCCGGTCGCGGATGTCTTCGGCGGCGTTGAGCGGGGCGCTCGGGTCGGCGGGGACGACGTAACCGACGAGCCACTGGCCGTGGACGGCCGCGGCGGCCTGGGCGACGGCCGGGTGGTCGGCCAGCGCGTCCTCGATCTCGCCGAGTTCGACGCGGAAGCCGCGCAGCTTGACCTGGTTGTCGGCGCGGCCCAGGTATTCCAGCTCGCCGTCCGCCGTCCAGCGGGCTACGTCGCCCGTGCGGTACATACGGGATCCTGGCGGGCCGTAGGGGCTCGCGACGAATCGTTCGGCGGTCAGTGATGGCCGGTCGAGGTAGCCGCGGGCGAGCTGGACGCCCTCGCAGTACAGCTCGCCGGGCACGCCCGGCGCGACGGGGGCCAGGTCGGTGTCGAGCACGTACATGCGGGTGTTGGGGACGGGGCCGCCGATCAGCACGGCGTCGGTGTCCGGGCCGGCCGGCCAGGTGGTGACGTCGACGGCCGCCTCGGTCGGGCCGTAGGCGTTGAGGAGCACGGCAGCCTCGTCCTCAGCGTACTCGTGGAACCGGCGGACCAGCTCGGCGGGCAGGGCCTCGTCGCCGGAGACGACCAGGCGTACCGAGTCCGGCAGCCGGGTCTCTGCGAGGTAGGCCCCCAGCATCGAGGAGCTGAGGTGGACGACGCCGACGTGCTCCTGGCGCATCAGCCGTTCCAGGTAGAGCGGGTCGCGATGGCCGTCGGGGCGGGCGACGACGAGGGTGCCGCCGTGGGCGAGGGTCCAGAAGACCTCCCACACCGACACGTCGAAGCTCACCGGGGTTGACTGCAACACCCTCTCGGTGGCGGTCAGTTCGTGGTCGCGCTGCATCCACCACAGGCGATTGCCCATGCCGGCGTAGGTGTTGACGGTGCCCTTGGGGCGGCCCGTGGAGCCGGAGGTGTAGATGACGTAGGCGGCGTTGTCGCCGTGGACCGGAACGCTCGGGTTCTCCGTCACCGATCCACTGTCGGGCGCGATCCGGTCGAACCCATCCACGTCCCGGTGGGATATGAGCAGGGTCGCGCCGGAGTCGTCGAGGATGTACGCGATCCGGTCGGCGGGATAGCCGGTGTCGATGGGCACGTACGCGGCGCCCGCCTTGATCACCGCCCACAGCGCCACGATCAGCTCCACCGAGCGCGGCAGCATCACCGCGACCCTCGATTCGGGGCCGACGCCCCGGTCGCGCAGGGCGTGCGCGAGGCGGTTCACGCGAGTGTTGAGCTCGCCGTACGTGACGCGCTCGCCCTCGAAGAGGACGGCCTCGGCGTCCGGGTCCTGCGCCTCGAAGCGCTCCACGACCGAACGCGGGTCGTCCCACGCGAGGCCGGTGGCGTTCCAGCCGTGCAGCACCAGGGCGCGGTCGTCGGCGCCGAGCACGTCCACCTGGGACAGCCGCTGTCCGGGGTCGGCGGTGACGCCCTCCAGGACGCGTACGAAGCGGGCCGCGAAGCTCTGCGCCGTACGGCGGTCGTACAGGTCGGTGGCGTACTCCAGGCGGCACAGCAGCCCGCCGTCCTCGTGGACGTGACAGTCGAAGTGCACGTCGAACTTGGCGGTGCCGCTGGTCACCGGGCCGGGGTCGGCGGTGACGCCGGGCAGGTCGAAGCGGGCCTCGGTGAGGTCGAGCCAGGCCAGCATGACCTGGAAGAAGGCGTGCCGGGAGCGGGAGCGCTCCGGGTTCAGCTCCTCCACCAGACGCTCGAACGGCACGCCCTGGTGGGCATACGCCGCCAGGCCCGTCTCGCGGACGCGGACCAGCAGTTCCTCGAAGGTCGGGTCGCCCGAGGTGTCCATGCGGTAGACGAGGGTGTTGATGAAGACGCCGACCACGTCGTCGAGCACCGAGTCGGGCCGGTCGGCGATCACACCGCCGAGCGGGATGTCCTCGCCCGCGCCGAGCCGGGTCAGCAGCAGGGACACGGCGGCCTGGAGGATCATGAACGGGGTCGTGCGGGTACGGCCGGCCAGATCCAGCATCCGCTGGTAGAGCTCCGCGTCGACGGGGAACTCCACGTGGTCGCCGCGGTGTGTGGCCACGGCCGGGCGGGGCCGGTCGCCGGGGAAGGTGACCTCGGGCGGGAGGCCGTCGAGGTGCTCCTTCCAGTAGTCGATCTGGCGCGGCAGGTCCGCGGCGAGCGTCTCGCGCTGCCAGATCGCGAAGTCCGGGTACTGGACTGTGAGTTCGGGGAACCGGGGCGCGTCGCCGTCGAGCCGGGCCCGGTAGGCGGCGGACAGATCCTCGGTGAGGGGTCGCAGCGAGGCTCCGTCGGTGGCGATGTGGTGCACCACGAGGAGCAGGACGTGGGTGTCCGGCCCGATCGGGTAGAGCGTGGCCCGCAGGGGCAGGTCGCGGGTGAGGTCGAAGGGGCGGCCGGCGGAGGCGGCCAGATCGGGGGCGGGGCCCGCATCCCGTACGACTTCCATGGTGAAGCCGGTGTCCGGGGGCCGAACGATCTGGTGCGGGCCGTCGGCGTCCTCCGGGTACAGGGTGCGCAGCGCCTCGTGGCGGGCGACCAGGTCGGCGAGCGCGGCACCGAGCGCGTCCGCGTCGAGCGGGCCGGCGAGCCGGACCTGGATGGGGATGTTGTACGTTCCCGAGGCGCCCTGGAGCCGCTGGAGAAACCACATGCGTTCCTGGGCGAACGACAGCGGGACGCGGCCGGGCCGCTCCTCGGCCATGATGCGCTTGGCCTGTGGGGCCAGCCGGGTCAGCCGTTCGGCGACGCCGGCGACGGTCGGCCCGGCGAAGACGTCTCGCAGGGAAAGGTCGACGCCGAACTCGTCGCGGACGCGGTGGACGAGGCGGATCATCAGGATTGAGGTGCCGCCGAGCGCGAAGAACTCGTCGTGCACGCCGACCCGTTCGACGCCGAGCACGTCGGCGGCGATGGCGCACAGCTTCTGCTCCTCGGGCGAGCGGGGCTCGCCGCCCGTGACGGTGGCCGTGGCCTTCGCGGGAGCGTCGGCCGTACGGACGCCGGTGACCAGCAGCCGGCCCTCCTCGCCCACGGTGATCAACTCACCGGCTCTGACGTCGAGTTCGGCTGCGGCGCTGTCGAGCAGGTCGGCGAGGTGGTCGGCGATGCGTACGACGGCCGAGGCGTCGAAGGCGCTGGTGAGGTAGGAGAACCTCAGCCGCAGCCGCTCGCCGGGGAAGACGGACAGGCTGACCGGGTAGTGGGTGCGCTCGACGAGGTCTGCGTGGGCGAGGCGCAGTCCGCCGGCCTCGATGCCGTCGTCCATCGGGTAGTTCTCGAAGGCGACGATGGTGTCGAACAGCGCGTCGAAGCCGGACGCGCGGGTCAGCTCCGCCAGGGAGGCGTGCTGGTGGGCGTCGAGAGAACGCTGCTCGTGCTGGACCCGGGTCAGCAGGGCGGACAAGGGCTCGTCCGGATGGATCCGCACGCGGACCGGCAGGGTGTTGACGAACAGCCCGACCATCGACTCCGCGCCGGGCAGCTCGGGCGGGCGCCCGGAGACGGTCGCGCCGAACACGACGTCGTCACGGCCGGTGAAGCCGCTCAGCAGCAGGGCCCACAAGCCCTGTACGACGGTGTTCAGGGTGAGCCGGTGCGCACGGGCGGTCGCCGACAGGGCGTCGGTCAGCGCCTCGGGCAGAACGAGTTCGTGGACGTCGTGGCCGTCCGAGGCGCGGTCGGCGGGGGCGAGCAGGGTGGGTGCGGTCAGGCCGGCGAGATGTTCGCGCCACGCCTCGGCGGAGGCCTCGTGGTCCTGTCCGCGCTGCCAGGCCAGGTAGTCGCGGTACGGCGGGGCCGGGGGCAGGTCGGCGCCACCGTACAGGCTGAACAGGTCACGTACCAGCAGCGGCAGGGACCAGCCGTCCAGCAGCAGGTGATGGTGGGTCAGGACGAGTCGGTTACCGAGGGCGGTGAACCGCAGCAGGGGCGGCCGTACGACGCTGAAGCCGCGCGTCCGGTCGCGGGCGAGGAACGCCTCCACGTCGTTCTCGTCCCGCTGCTCCCACGGCACCTTGACGTCGGTGGGGACGACCTGGACGGGGGCGCCGGCCGAGCGGCTGCGGAAGGCGGCGCGCAGGTTGGGGTGGCGGTGCAGCAGCGCGGTGGCGGCGTTCCTCATCCGCTCGGTGTCGAAGCCGCCGTCGATCTCCAGGACGAGCTGGCCGACGTACGGGTCGTCGGGTTCGTACAGCGCGAGGAAGAGCAGACCCTCCTGGAGCGGGGAGAGCGGCAGCACGTCGGTGGCGCCGCGCAACCGGTCCAGTTCCTCCTGGGTGATCCGGACCAGGGGTACGTCGGAGACGGTGAGTCCGCCTCGCGTGTGGACGGCGAGTTCGGCGAGGGCCGCGGTCCATGCCTCGGCGAGGGCGCGGACGTCGGTCTCCGTGAGGACGCCCGAGGGGTAGGTCCACTCGGCGGTGAGCTCGCCGTCGCGGACGTGGGCGTCGATCTGGAGGGCGTGGGTGAGCGCGAGTCCGTCGTCGGCGAGGAGTTCCACGGCCGTCGCGTCGTCGGTGAGGCGCCAGCCGCCGAGGTCCTGTGCGTCCAGGCGGCCCAGGTAGTTGAAGGAGATCTGGGGCGTGGGCAGACCGGTGAGGTGGTCGCGGAGCAGGTCGTGGCCGCGGCCGCCGTGCGGGACGGCGCGGAGCCCCTCCTTGGTGCGCTTGAGCAGGGCGGGGCCGGTCTCGGTGCTGGCGGCGAGGCGGACCGGGTGGATGCGGGTGAACCAGCCGACGGTGGTGGACAGGTCCATGCCGTCGGGGAGGTGGTCGCGTCCGTGGCCCTCCAGGTCGACCAGGACCGGTCCCTCGCCCCGGTGGCGCTGTACGGCGGCCGAGAGCGCGGCGAGGAGGATGTCGTCCGGGGTCGCCCGGTAGGCGGTGGGCAGCGTGGTCAGCAGGGTGCCGGTGAGGTCCGTCGGGACGGTGACGGTGATCGAGCGGGCGGTGCCGTGGACGTCCTGGGCGGGGTCGAGGGGGCGGGCGCCGAGGACGGGTTCGGGGGTGGACAACAGGTCTGTCCACAGCGGGAGTTCGTCATCGGGGGTGTGGGGGTGGGCGGCCCAGCGGCGCAGGGAGGTTCCGGCCGGGGACAGTTCGCCGTCCGCGAGGGCCTCGGCGAGGTCGGTCAGCAGGATGCGCCAGGACACGCCGTCCACGACCAAGTGGTGCAGGACGAGCAGCAGTCGGCCGGAGTCGAACCACACGGCCCGGACCATCGCGCCGTCCTCGGGCGACAGTGCGCGACGGGCGGCCTCCTTGTGGGCGGCCACGTCCTCGTCCGGGGCGCGGGTCAGGCAGTCCTCGGCCCGTACGGCGCCCACGGGCCGGATGTGCCGGCCTCGCATGCGCAGGGCGTCGTGGCGGTCGAGAACGCGTTGCAGGGCCGCACCGAGTCGGTCGTACGACAGGCCGGGCCCGGCGGTGAGGAGAAGGGACTGGGCGAACCCGGCGGTGGGGCCGCCGCGTTCGGCGAGTCGCCGGGCCATCGGCGTCTCGCGGAGCTCACCGACCGGGTCGTCCTCGACGGGCGTGGGCGCCGGTGCCGTGGTCACCGCTGTGGAGAGGCGGGCGACGGTCGGGTGGTCGAAGACGTCCTGGGGGGTGAGGTTCAGGCCCTGGCGGCGGGCGCGGCTGACGAGCTGGATGGCGTGGATGCTGTCCGCGCCGAGGGCGAACAGGTCGTCGTCCACGCCCAGTTCGGGCCGGTTCAGCAGGTCGGCGGCGAGGGCGAGCAGGGTGTGCTCGGTGGTGGTGCCGGGTGCGCGTCCGCTGACCGGCCGGTCCGGGGCGGGCAGGGCTCGGCGGTCGATCTTGCCGTTGGGGGTGACCGGGATCGAGGGCAGGACGTGGACGCCGACGGGCACCATGTGGGCGGGCAGCAGGGTCGCCAGGTGGGTCCGGGGATCGGTCCGCGGGGTGCCGGTCACATAGCCGACGAGCTGCCGGGCGCCCGCCGCCGAGTCGTGGACGAGGACCACGGCCTGTTCGACGCCGGGCACCTCGGCCAGCACGGCCTCGACCTCGGCGGGTTCGACCCGCTGGCCGTTGATCTTGATCTGGTCGTCGGCGCGTCCGACGAACTCCAGGTCTCCGACGGCCCGTCGGCGCACCAGGTCGCCGGTGCGGTACATACGGGTGCCGGCCGGGCCGTGGGGGTCGGCGACGAAGCGCTCGGCGGTCGGGCCGGGGCGGTCGAAGTAGCCGCGGGCGAGCTGGACGCCCGCGAGGTACAGCTCGCCGGTGACGCCGTCCGGGACCGGCTGGAGGGCCGGGTCGAGCACGTAGGCACGGGAGTTGTGGGTGGGCGTGCCGATGGTGACGGGCACGCCGGGGGCGCAGGCGTGGGAGGTGGCGGTCACCGAGAACTCGGTGGGGCCGTAGGAGTTGTGGAGCTCGGCGCCGCATTCGCGGTGGAAGCGCTCGGCGAGCCCCGAGGGCAGGGCGTCGCCGCCGCAGCTGACCATGCGCAGCGAGTCGACGGGCTCGTACTCGTCGAGGAACAGGCCGAGCATCGCCGGGACGAAGTGGATGACGGTGACCCGCTCGTCGCGGACCAGTCGGGCCAGGTAGGCCGGGTCGCGGTGGCCGTCGGGGCGGGCGACGACGAGGGTCGCGCCGCGGGTGAGGGTCCAGAAGACCTCCCACACCGACACGTCGAACCCGACCGGCGTCTTGTGCACGACCCGGTCAGCCGGGGTCAGCCGGTACTCGTCCTGCATCCAGGCCAGCATGTTGGTGATGCCGGCGTGGGTGACGACGGTGCCCTTGGGGCGGCCGGTGGTGCCCGAGGTGTGGATGACGTAGGCGGCGTGGTCCCCCCGCAGGGCGACGCCGGGGGCGGTCTCGGGCTCTCCCGCGCCGAGGGTTCGTACGTTCTCCTCGTCGATGACGAAGGACGTACGGGAGTCGGCGAGGACGTAGGCGATCCGGTCGGCCGGGTAGCCGGTATCGACCGGCACGTACGCGGCACCGGTCTTCAGCACCGCCCACAGCGCGACGATCAGGTCGAGCGAGCGCGGCAGTCGCACGGCCACCCGCGACTCCGGCCCCACTCCGCGTCCGCGCAGGGCGTGCGCTAGACGGTTCACGCGGGCGCCCAGTTCGCCGTACGTCAGCCGCTCGCCCTCGAAGACGACGGCCTCGGCGGCCGGGTCCTGTGCCTCGAACAGCTCCACCAGCGAGCGCGGGTCGGTCGCGCGGTCGGTGGTGTTGTGGGCGTGGAAGCGCTCCCGCTCCGTGTCGGCGAGCAGATCGAGGGCGCCGATGGGCAGCTCGGGGTGCTCGGTGGCGGTGGTGAGGAGGCGTATGTAGCGCTCGCGGTGGGCGGCGGCGGTCTCCGGACTGAAGCGGTCCGGGTGGGCGTTGACCACGATCTCGATGCCGTCCGCAGCCCTCGGATCGCCGAACGCGTGCAGGGCCAGGTCGCGGACCGGACCGGAGGCGAGCGGGTGGGCCTCGGCCTCGACGGTGCCTAAGGAGCAGCGGGGGGAGGCGAACGACAGGAGGTTCACGGACGGGCCGCCGAGGCTTCCCGGGTGGGACGCGACCGAGAGGTCACGGCGCAACAGCTCCTGTGGGTAGCGCTGGTGCCGGGTCGCCTCATTGACCCGGGCGGTGATCCGGTCGAGCAGCTCGGTGAAGCTCGTGGAGCCGTCGACGGGCACGCGCACCGGGACTTCGTTGACCAGCATGGCGGGGGTCGCCAGGGCGTGCGGGCTGAGCCGGGCGGCCATGAACACCCGGACGACGACGTCGTGGGCGCCGGTGACGCGGTGGGTGTAGGCGGCCATGGCGGCGATCACCGGCAGGGACCAGCGGGACCCGCTGAAGCCGCGCAGCCGGTGCGTCACCTCCTTGGGCAGCCGACCGCTCGCGCTGGGCAGGCTGGGCGCGAGACCGGTCGTGCCGGAGCCGATTTCCGTGGACTCGGGCAGGTCGGCGAACTCATTTCGCCAGTAGGCGCCGTCGTCCTGCCGGCGTTCCGAGGCGCGGTAGGACTCCTGCTCGGCCAGGACCTCACGCAGACTGCCGAAACCGGAGGGAGGCGGCTCCTCGCCGGCGCCGAGCGCCGTGTACGTCTGCAGCAGCCGACCGCAGTGCAGGACCTGTCCGCGGCCGTCGAGGAGGATGTGGTGGTAGCCGAAGTGAATCCAGTGCCGGTCGGGTCCGAGGCGCAGCAGGGTGTGCCGGAACAGCCGGTCCTTTCCGTTCAGGGGAAACGGCCGTGTTTCCGCGGCGTCGATCCAGGCCAGAGCTGCGGCGGCCGGGTCGGCCTCGCCGCTCACGTCGACGTGATCCAACTCGCCCTTCACGGACGGGTCCAGGACCTGGCGCACCTCTTCGCCGTCGTCGTGGAAGCGGACCTGCAGCGCCTCGGTCTCGGCCACGGTCCGCCGCACGGCGCGGGCCAGCAGGGTGTGGTCCACCGGTCCGGGGACATCGAAGTAGATGCCGCAGGTGAACAAGGGGCTGTCGGGGGAGAGGCGCTGGGCGACCCACACCCCGTGCTGGGCCGCCGTGAGCGGTAGCGCCGTGTTCATCGTCAGGCCTGCTTTCCGCCGACCAGCTCGGAAAGGGCCGTGCTCAGTGCGTCGACCGTCGGGTGGTCCCAGGTCAGGGCGTTGTCCACGGTCACCTCGAACTCGTCCTCGATGTCGGCGGTGATGGCCAGCGCCGTCAGGGAGTCCAGGCCGTAGCCGGCCAGCGGCACGGACGTGTCGATGTCTTCCGGTGAACGGCGCAGATAGGTCGCCACGCGCTCGGTCAGCCAGGTGTGCACGTCACGGTTGCCAGCGGTCATGAGGGGGGTCCACTTTCTTGAGCGGAGGATGAGGAACAGGCCGGGCCGCGGGGCGGCAGGGCGCGCCCATGAGGGTGAGCACGTGCCGGACCGCGTACGGGCTCGAGGTGGCCGGTGGGCCTCAGACGGCGAGTGGTCTTCCGGCCAGGCCGAAGGAGCGGCCGGTGTCGCGACGGTCCAGGAGTTCGGTGAGGAGCGCGTCCTCGACCTGGGCGGGCGGCGGTCCCGGACGGTGCGGCCCCGGGGCCGAGCGGTGCAGGGCCGCGCGCAGCCAGGCGGGGTCGGCCAGGAAGTTCCCTGGCTCGGCGTGCCGCCAGACCTGGACCCAGGCGGTCCGGGACAGCAGGCGGACGTACCGGGTGACGAGGTCGTAGTACTCGGGGCGGGCGTCGACACCGAGTTCTACCGGCGACAACTGGACGCACACACCCGCCAGTTCGGCCAGCTCCGTGCGATCGGCGGCGATGACGTCCCGCAGGTCGGCGTGCTCAGGCGCCCAGGGCGCGTCGAGAAGGGCGTGCAGGGAGCCTGCGATCGGGTCGCGGCCCGCTGCGTGCAGGGCGAGTAGGTCGTACGGCAGCGGCGGCAGCGGCTCGGCGAGGGCGTACAGGTCGGCGGGGGCCTGCGTGCCGGGCCGGTCCCAGGTGCGGCGGGCCAGCAGGGGAAGCTGTGGGAGCAGGCTCATCTGGCAGGCGGCGCGCGCGATGTGGCCGAAGCCGACCGGGGCGAGGTCTCGCAGCAGCTTCTGGAACAGCGCGGTGGGGCCCTCGCGCAGATAGAAGTGGGCGCCGAGGAGTTCCGCGAGCCGGTCCATGGCCTCCAGCAGCAGTCGGGACACCTCGAACTTGACCGCGGAGGCGTACACGCTCGCCGCGCCGGGCACCAGGTGCAGCGCACGGGCACCGACCGCGCCGAGCGCCTCGGCACGCAACAGGTCGGCGAAGACGCCGGCCAGTACCGATCGGACGTGCGGGAGGGTGGTGGCGGGGCCGCCGTAGAGCCGGCGCCCGGTGAGGTGATCGACGGTGAGGCGCAGCCCGGTGTCGAGGATGCCGGTGGCCATCGCGGGCAGGACCGTGCGGGTGATCTGCAGGGCCTTCAGGGCCGTCTCCAGTCCGGAGCCGACCGGGCCGAGGACGGCGGAGGCGGGCACGGGCAGGTCGGCGAAGCGCATCCCGCCGAGCTGGACTCCGCGCATGCCCACGGTGCCGTAGCGCGGCAGATCGGCCAGGTGGGCGGGGTCGGCGCTCGCGCGGTCGACGAGGACCAGGGTGTGGCTGCGCGGGCCCGAGCTGGGGTCGGTGCGGGCGAGGACGACCATGGCGTCGGCGCGCGCGATGTTGGTGACGACCTCTTTACGGCCGCTCAGGCGCAGACCGTCCGGTGTGGCGGTCGCTCGGAACTCCGTGCCGGCCATGTCGTTGCCGTGCGCGAGCTCGTGAAACGCGATGGCGATTCGGCGGCCGTCGAGAAGCAGGCGGGCGGCGTGCTCCTTCTGGGGTTCGGCTCCCGCGGTCCACACGGTGACGCCGGCGATGAGCGAACTGGCGCCGTAGCCGAGGCCGAGCGCGGGGTCGCGGCGGTAGAGAACCCGTATCACCTCGGCGAGGTGGTCGGCCCGCACGAGACGCCCGCCGAGCTCGGGCGGGACCAACTCGGAGTTCAGTCCGTAGGAGTGCAGCAGGGACTCTCCGGCGGCGAGCATCTCCGCGCGTTCGTCGGCGGCGAGGATCGCGGTGGTGCCGGTGGGGTTGGCCGGGTCGGAGAGGCTGCCGAGGAGGTGTTCGAGTTCGTCGGCGCGCTTGGGGGCGAGGCCGGTCGTGGCGGTGGTCATGCGGCACCTCCCCAGAGGGTTAACTCCGTTGCGGGTGTGGTGAGTACGACGTCGGCCAGGGCGTCGAGGACGGCGGTGGCGTCCTCGCCACCGCTGCCATGGCTGCCGTCGCTGCCTTCCTCGCCGAGCAGGACGGTCAGGCAGGCCCGTAGCCACAGGCCGTCCGTCGCGAGCCGACCGGTGCGCAGGGGCGGGTTCTCCAGCCACAGCAGAAGGCAGGCGGCAGCGGCGTAGGCGCGTTCGTAGGCCTCGGCCATGCCGAACGCCGTGCTGGGCAGTCCGCCCACGACGGGGACGAAGTCGGCCGACTCCGCTTCCAGCCGGACGAGTTCGGTGAGCAGCCGCTCGATGAGGGGTGCCGCCCGCGGTGGCCCTTGGTCGCGTATGCGCGCCGCCATGTCGGGCAGGGCCTGTACCGCGCTGCATCCCGTGACCGACAGCATCGTCAGACGGTCGCGGTCGAAGGGCGGCAGGGGGGCGGTGAGGTCGGCGGCTGCTCGCAGACCCTCGACGTCGGTGCGGCGACGACTCAACTGGCGTGTCAGGCGCGGCATTTGATTGAGGAGGGAGGCGCGGTTGACGGCCGTGCTGCCGTCGAAGATCGCGCAGATGCGGTGGTCGCGCTCCAGCTTGGCGAAGCCGCCGCCCGGCGGCGAGGTGAGGAAGCCGCGCACGCCGAGGAGTTCTCCGAGGGAGGTGAGCGTCTCCTGGGTGAGGGTCGGGACGTATGCCTTGGTGAGCGCCGAGATCGCGCTCAGTTCGCCGGGCAGGGTGTGCACCGAGCGGGCGGAGAGCAGGCTCACGGCCTCGACGGTCAGTGCGGCGGCGGCCGCCCGGCCGAGGATGCGCCGTATGTGCGGGATGTCGGCGAGGCGACGGCCGTACAGCTCGCGTCCGGTCGCGAAGTCGCGGGCCAGCCGCAGGGCGTGGTCGGCGGCGCCGAGGGAGAGCGCGGTGCAGGCGATACGGGTGAGCTGGAGGGTCTTGAGGACCACGGCGATCCCGTCGCCCCGCTCACCGATGAGGGCGTCGGCCGGCACCGGGGCGCCGTCGAGGGCGAACCCACTGATGTCGGCGCCGCGGATGCCGTGCGTCCGGACCTTGGGCAGGTTGCGCCAACTACCCTCCGGCAGCCGCCTCTTGTCCACGAGGAAGAGGCTGAAGCCGCGTCCGCCGCCCGCGCGGTCGGTGCGGGCGAGGACGCAGGCGAGGGTGGAGCGGGTGGCGTTGTTGATGAGCCACTTCTCGCCGGTGAGCCGCCAGCCGCCGCTGCCGTCGCCATGACCGTTGGCGTTACCGGTGCCGGGGCCATCTGCCGCGTCCACGTCCGTGTCGGCCACCGCCGCGAACTCGCTCGCCAGCAGGTCGGCTCCGTGGTCGCGCTCGGTCAGCCCCCAGCAGACCACCTCGCCGGCACGTACGCGCTCGGCGAGCCGGGCGGCCTGGTCCGGGGCGCCGGCCACCCACACCGGAGCGGCCCCGAGGAACGTCTTGCCGTGCGCGATGGCCAGGGTCAGGTCGCGGCGGGCGACGGCGCGCAGCAGCCGTACCGTCCGGCTGAAGTCGCCGTCCGGGGAGAGGACGTAGTGGGCGGGCAGCCCGGCGTCGTCGAGGAGGCGGACGGCGCCGTCGGGGAACTCCTCGCGGTCGTCGAGTTCGGCGAGCGCGTCGGGGGCGAGGACATCGTGGGTGGCGAGCAGGGTCTGCAGGTCGGCCGTTGTGGTCATCGTGCGGTCACCCGCCGGTGGTCGGTGAGGGCGGTGGTGAGCAGCGGGTCCTCGGCGAGGTGCAGGGTGTCCAGTTCGCCCGCGAGGTAGAGGGCGCGCATCGCGGAGCGCTGCACCTTGCCGCTGGTGGTGCGCCGTACGCCGGCGGGCCTGACGAGGGCGACGGCCGCGACCGGTACGCCGAACTCGCGGGCGACGGTCTGCTTCATGTCCACGGCGATCTCGCCGAGCCGTTCGGCACCCCAGTGGGCGCGGATCTCGTGCACGGCGACGATGGCAGGGGCGGTGTCCACGCCGTCGTCGTGCCCGACCAAGAAGGCGGCCCCGTGCAGGCCTTCCAACTCCTCTTGCTGGGAGCGCAGTTCGTACTCGATGTCCGCGGGGTGCAGATTGCGTCCGTGCAGGACGAGGACGTCCTTGCGGCGGCCGGTGATGTACAGGTCGCCGTCGAGCAGGCCGCCGAGGTCGCCGGTGCGCAGGAACGGGCCGCGTCCGTCGCTCGTGCGGGCGTGGAACGTGGCGTCGGTGGCGTCGTCGTTCTCCCAGTAACCGGCGGTGACGCAGGGGCCGTCGAGCCAGATCTCGCCGATGTGGCCGTCGGGCAGGGCGTCGCCGGTGTCGGGGTCGACGATCAGTGCGTCGGATCCGCTCGGCGCCCCGCATCCGACGAGGACGCGGGACCGGTGCGTGCCGGTGGCGGGCCGCAGCTCCCGGTTCTCCAGGGCGGCGGCGTCGACCTCGGTGCGCAGAGGTGGCCGCCCGGTGGTGCCGGAGGCCATGAGCGTCGCCTCCGCCAGGCCGTACACGGGGATGAGCGCCTCGGGCCGCAGTCCGGCGGCGGCGAACCGCTCGGTGAAGGCGGTGACCACGTCGGCTCGGACGGGCTCGGAGCCGTTGGCCGCCTTGAGCCGGGACAGGTCGAGCGTGGCGAGCTGCTCGTCGGTGACCCGGCGTACGCACATCTCGTAGCCGAAGTCGGGTGCGGCGGTGAAGTTGACGTCGCAGGCGTCCAGCATGCGCAGCCAGTGGAAGGGGCGGCGCAGGAAGGACATGGGATCCATCTGGACGTACCCGTTCCCGCGCAGGAGGCCGGGCAGCATCAGGCCGATCAGCCCCATGTCGTGGTACAGGGGTATCCAGCCGCCGTACGTCGTGCCGCTGTCGTTGCCGAACATGCGGACCATGCGGTCCACGTTGGCGACCAGGTTGCCGTGGGTGACCATGACGCCCTTGGGGTCGCCGGTCGAACCCGAGGTGTACTGGAGCAGGGCCAGGGTGTCGGGTGACACCTCGGGAGCGGTCCAGGCCTCCGGGTCCCCGTCCTCGGCGTCGGTCGGGTGGCAGACCGCCCCGACGACGCCTTCCTCGGCGATCCACTTCTCGACGTCCTGGAGATCGCCCTGCTGCGTCAGGATGGCGCGCACCCCGGCGTCGCGTGCGATGGCGGCGAGCCTGCGGCGCTCGTGGCGATAGCGGCCCGGCAGTGGGGCGGGGACGGCGATGAGGCCGGCGTGGACACAGGCGGAGAAGGCGGTGGTGAACTCGATTCCGGGGGAGTAGAGGAGCAGAGCCCGGTCTCCTGGTGAGAGCCGCTCCTGGAGCCAGGAGGCGATGCGCCTTGAATGCAGATCGAGTTCCGCGCGGTCGCGCACTGTCCGTCTGATGTCAGGTAAGTCCGAAACGAGGGTCACGGCTGGCTGCTGCGGATTACGCGCTGCCTGTTCCCTCAGCGTCGTGAGTAATTCTCGCACGACAGAAACCGTACGGAATCACGATCCTCGCACGGGTAGTGAAACATTCAAGGAACCTTCAAGTAATTCCATCGAAGGCACAAGAAAATTTGAACGTTCCATAAGCGACTTCGGTCATCGGTAGAACGTAGAACGGGTTTGTGCATACCCCAACCGCGGCCATCGCCGTACAGGGACTACGAAAGAAGTTCAAGGAGAGGCACGCCTTACGTGGCGTTGACCTGGAGGTGAGCCAGGGCGAGGTCCTGGGGCTTCTGGGCCCGAACGGAGCAGGAAAGACCACGCTGGTAAAGATTCTTACGACCCTCCTCAAGTCGGATTCCGGCCATGCTTTCGTCAATGGCTGGAATGTGGCGGTCGAACCGGAGAAAGTACGCTCCAGCATTGGACTGGCCGGCCAGTATTCGACGGTCGACGGTTTGCTGACCGGCTTCGAGAACCTGTATCTCGTCGCGAAACTGCGCGGTGTGGGCCGCCATACGGCCCGCCGCCTCGCGGATGACCTGCTGTCCCGGTTCCGGCTCACCGACGTGGCGGGGCGCCCGGCCGGCACCTACTCGGGAGGTATGCGCCGACGGCTGGATCTGGCCGCCGCGCTCGTCGGTTCCCCACCCCTGGTCGTCCTGGACGAGCCGACGACCGGGCTCGACCCCGAGAGCCGGCTCGACACCTGGGAGGCGGTCGGTGAGCTGGTCGCCGGCGGCACCACCATCCTGCTGACGACCCAGTACCTGGAGGAGGCGGACCGCCTCGCCGACCGGATCACCGTGATCGACCGGGGACAGGTCGTGGCCGAGGGCACCAGCGACGAGCTGAAGGCGGCTGCCGGCAACCGGCTCGTCGTATGTGTCGCCGAGGACCACCAGCTCGACGCGGCGGCACGCGCCGCGCAGCGGGCCACCGGCGCCACCCCGACGGTGGACCGCCGTGCCCGGCGTGTGGAAGCGGCCGCCGCCGACGGCCGGGCCGCACTGGGCCGCGCCCTGACCGCGCTTGAGAGTGAGCAGGTCGAGGTGCTGGAGATCGGGCTCAGCCGCTGCACCCTCGACGACGTGTTCCTCGGCCTGACCAGCCGCGCCCGGCGGGAGGCGGCCTGATGACGGCGAC
>NZ_JBHUQX010000095.1:0-24260 GCF_042674225.1 Streptomyces sp. NPDC056948 | reverse complement strand
CTTTCTACAGGGACGGGCCGGTTGTCAGTGCTCGCTTCTACGATTCGCCGCATGCCTGAATGGATGCAAGTCGCCGTTCCTGTTTCCGACTTCGGTTGGCATGACGAGGTGAATCTCGTCTTCGGGCGCGGTATGGGGCTCGACGTGCTCGCCGAGGGTCTGCGCGGGCTGCGGAGGGAACCGCTGGTGACCGGGGAGGGGAACGGGTGGGTGTGGGTGGTGCACGACATGCTCAACGCCGAGGTCGAGGACTTCGACCCGGTGCCCTACGCAGAGATCGGCGCGAGCGGTGAGCTCGTCGTGTTCGTGACCGAGCCGTGCAGCGCGAAGGCGCATCCGCCGGCCTTCGAGTACTACCGGGACGGGCGGCTGGTCACCTGCTTCAGCTTCGAGGACCTGACACAGCGCCCGGGCGACAACCCCGACTACCTGTCCGCCGAGCTGCTGGCCGCGAAGCTGATCGGGCCCGACGCCGAGTGCGAGAAGGAGGGCGAGAGCGGTCACGAGTGTTTCGACCACCACTACGAGGACCACAACCGCATCGTCCGGGCGGTGGCCGGCTGCTTCGCCCTGCCCTCACCGCCGCTGTCCCCGGAGGTGACGGCCCGATGACCTGGCTCGCCCCCGCTGCCTTCCTCACGTTCTGCCGGGGCATCCCCCTGGCCGACCTGGACGGCTTCTTCACCGAGGCGTGCCTGCCCGCCACCGCCTCCGGCACCTCGGACGGCTGGGCCTGGCTGGCGCACCGCGCGGACACCACCCCGGACGGCGGCGCCGTGCAGCAGCTCGGCCAGTACATCACCGGCTTCCGGTACACGGACCGGGTGACCGACCAGCAGAACGTGGACATGGTCTTCCTGGCGTCCACCCCCGCCTGCCCCTGCGGTCACCGGTACGCGGTGCCGCACTGCGCCGAGCATCCCTGCCAGTTCGCCTACAGCCGCGGCGGCTTCGCCGTGTCGCTCTTCAACCTCGGCCGACGCCGCGAGTCCCGCCGCTTCGGCAGCCAGGCCGACCTGTTCATACGGCAGTTCCTGGCCCAGGGCCTCGTCGGACGCACCACCCGCTACGACTCCGAGCCCGACTTCAACCCGGACGGCACCCACACGGTGCGGATCATCGCCGACCACTTCGGCCTCCCGTCACCACCGCTCCGGGCGGGACGCGCATAGGCCCACGTACTTGAGTACGCGTGCTCATGACGGACCCGCCCCGCCCTCGCGACCATGGCCGTATGAAGAATCGGGGAATGCTCACGGCCGGGACCGCGCTCGCTCTCGGGGTGCCCGTTGCCGCTTGGGGGCTGATGGGGCAGCAGAACTACGACGGGCTGCCGGCGAGTGAGCTCGACTACGCCTACCAGCCGTGGGACATCGGGGACGGTGTCGCGGCGGTCGTCGGCGGTCTCGCCCTGGTGCTGGCGGGGGCCGGTGCCGCGGTGCTCGTGCGGGCGGCGCGGCGCGGTGCGCTGGACCAGCGCTGGTGGGGGGTGCTCGGGCCGCTCGTGTTCGTCGGGCTCCTGGCCGGTGTCGGCTGGCGGATCCTGACCGCGGGCGTGGTCGGAGCCAACATCGGAGCCGGGATGCTGATCATCTTCGGTACGCCGGTCGCCGCCGGGCTGCTGCTGTGGGCCGTGGGACGGGGCGTGTGGCTGGCGACGCGGGGGCACGGGCGCGAGACCGGCGGGTCCGGGCGTCTGGGCGGGTTCTCACCGCGCGGCGTCTGACAGCCGGGGCGCGTGGCCGAAACACCACGGTGGTGAGCGGCGGGGGCGGACAACTTCACTGTCCGGCCAGGAGGTTCGCCTAGGTTGGTGAACCGGTCCCCCCTTCCCCGCCCCCCGGAGGCCCTGCCGTGCTCGACGACAACGTGCGTGCCCGTATCGACACCTCCAAGCCCCACTCGGCCCGTTTCTGGAACTACTTCGTCGGCGGCAAGGACAACTACGAGGTCGACCGCGAGATCGGCGACCAGATCAAGTCGATCTTTCCGGGCCTGGTCGACGTGGCGGTCACGAGCCGTCGTTTCCTGGGACGGTCCGTCCGGCATCTGGCCGAGGAGCAGGGCATCCGGCAGTTCCTGGACATAGGCACCGGGTTGCCGACCGCCGACAACACGCACGAGGTCGCCCAGCGCGTCGCACCGGACGCCCGGATCGTCTACGTCGACAACGACCCCATCGTGCTGGCCCACGCCAACGCGCTGCTCACCAGCACGCCCGAGGGCAGGACCGCGTATCTGGACGCCGACCTGTACGACCCCGAGGCCGTCCTCGAGGCCGCCGCGGGCACGCTCGATCTCTCCCGGCCGGTCGGGCTGATGATCCTCAACACGCTGGGGCATGTCGCCGAGTACGAGCGGGCGCGTGAGCTGGTGCGGCGGCTCATGGCCGGGTTGCCGGCCGGCAGCCACCTGGTGATCAGCGACAGTACGGCCACGAGCGAGGGCATGATCGCGGCGTCGGAGGCGTACAACTCGAGTGGAGCGGTGCCGTATTACGTCCGTCCGGTTGCCGAGATCGCCGGGTTCTTCGACGGGCTGGAGTTGGTGAGGCCGGGGGTCGTGCCGGTGACGGAGTGGCGGCCCGAGCTGTCCGGCGGAGCCGGTGTCGATACGGCTGTGGATGCGTACTGTGGCGTCGGGCGCAAGCGGTAGCCGGTGCGTGGACGGGTGCCGCGCCGTGGGGGCTGGTCGCGCAGTTCCCCGCGCCCCTGAAAGGCAGGGGCGTTCGCCCATCCGAGGTCTTTCACCTCAGCCACCCACAGACCCCGGACGATAATCAGGGAATGATCACCCCTCCCCCGGCCCCCGAGCCGCGTCGCCGTCTCGTCGGGGATCTTCTCGCGGTCGGTGAGCCGTACTCGCTCGTCCTCTCGGGCGGGTACGCGGTGCTGGCGCACGGGCTGGTGGAGCGGGCCGGGCCGGATGTGGACGTGGCCACCGAGAACCCCGCAGGGATGGACGCCATCGCCGACGGCGTCCGGGCCGGGCTGGTGGCGCGCGGCTGGCTCGTGCAGACCCGGGAGACCGAGCCGCTGTCCGCGCAGTTCCTCGTCACGGACGCGGCGACCGAGGAGGAGTACGACGTCGGCGTCCACAAAGAGGCGCTGTGGCGCCCGGCCGTG
The DNA here is from genome assembly GCF_042674225.1 of Streptomyces sp. NPDC056948. Lineage (NCBI taxonomy): Bacteria > Bacillati > Actinomycetota > Actinomycetes > Kitasatosporales > Streptomycetaceae > Streptomyces > Streptomyces sp. NPDC056948. Next base: position 21,135 of record NZ_JBHUQX010000095.1, on the reverse strand, counting down.
CTGACGGAACTCGGTCCCGCGCTCTCCCTCGACGACCTCGTCGGCACCCGGGTGCGGGACCTGGCCGACCGCGGACTCGCCCGCGACCTGGTCGACGTACACGCCGCCTCGGCCCGCTGGAGCCACCCCGAACTCGAGGAACTCGGCCGCCGCCACGCCCCCGACACCTTCGACCTCACCGACCTCCAGGCCCGGCTGACCGGCACGGACTGGATCGACGACCGGGCGTTCACCGTCCATGGTCTCGAGGTCTCCGCCGTCGCCGGACTGCGCCGCTGGGCGCAGGAGTGGGCCGACGACATCGCGGAACGGCTCATCGAAGGTGAGGCACCGGACGAGGAGTGACCGGTACGCCACCGAACCGGCCGAGGCCGGTCCTACCGCTCGGTACCCTGACCCGATGGGGAACGGGGCAGGCGGGCAGGTGGGGGTCGTCGCCGCGCTGGTGCGGGCGGCGTTCCTGGTGGACGGTGTCTACGCGGAGGCCAGCCGGGCGTACGGGCTGACGCCCCAGCAGGGACAGCTTCTGTGCGTGCTGATGCCGCAGCCGTACGGGATGGGGGAGCTCGGGGAGACGCTCGGGCTGGCGAAGTCGAGCCTGACCGGGCTGGTGGACCGGACGGTGCGGCGGGGGCTGGTACAGCGGGAGGCCGACCCGCGGGACGGCCGGGCCGTGCGGGTGGGACTGACGGAGGAAGGCGCCTCGCTCGCCGAAAGGTTCTACGCCGAGACCGTACGCCGGATGGAGGCCCTGCCCTCCGGGCTCAACGGCGTCGAGCGGGAACGGCTGGCCGTGCTGCTGTCGCGGGTCGTGGTCGACAACGAGGTTCCCGAGGTGTTCGTGGAGGCGGAGAGGGACCTCGGCTTCGAGTAGCCGAAACCCCCCAGGGTCATGCCTCCCGAGCCACGGGTGCGACCGCCCGCTCCTCGCGCCGTCCCACCGCCATCAGGGACAGCGTCACTCCCGTCGACACCGTGGCCATCGCCGTCATCGCCACGGCCGGAGAGGTCAGTTGGGCCACGGAGCCCGCGAGCGCCGCTGCCACGCCCTGCATCGTGAGCATGCCCGCCGAGTGCAGGCCCAGGGCATGGCCCGTCAGGGCGTCGGGGGTCAGGGCCACCAGGCGCTCCTGCTGCACGAGGCTCGCGCCGAAGCCGACGGAGGCCAGGGTGACCGCGGCAGCCGCGAGCGGGAGCTGCGGGTGCAGGAGGAAGGGCACGTACGGGACGGCCAGGAGCAGCAGGAGCGGGAAGCCGAGGCGGGGACGCAGCCGCGCGGGGACCAGGCGGCCCACCAGCACGTCCCCGGCCAGCATGCCCAGCGCGGCACAGGCGAACAGGGTGCCCGCGGACTCGTGGGCGTAGGAGACGTAGAGGGATTCGCAGCCGACGATCAGACCGTTGGGGATCCAGAGGGCCAGATAGGCCTGGCGGCGGGGCGCGGACGACCACAGCAGCGCGTTGGCGCGCCAGGTCGCCGCGACCGAGGGGCGGCCCGTCGTACGGGGCGGGCGGCGGGTCAGGCCCAGGCGGACGACCGCGGCCGCCACGACGTACAGCGCGGCGGCCGCCAGCAGGGACACCCGTGGGGACAGCAGCGCCACCAGTGCGCCGCCGGTCGCGTAGCCGGCGATCTGCATGAGGCCGCTCATCATGTTGAAGACGGAGCGGCCGAGCAGGTAGCCGTCCTTGGAGAGGATCTCGTTCAGCAGGCCCCAGCGCACTCCCCCGCCCACCGACTCCACCAGCCCCTTGGCGAGCACGATCACGAAGAGCGCCCAGACCGGCAGTCCGGGCAGGGCCAGGGCGGCCGTGGCCGCCGCGAAGAGCAGGGGCAGGGCCGTCAGGGCCGCGCGCGGGGGCAGGCGGTCGGCCGCCGAGAGCAGGAACGTCGCGCCCAGCACCTGCACCAGCGACGAGCCGAACATGCTCACCGCGGACAGCAGCGGTGACTCGGTCGCCCGGTACACCAGGGTGCCCAGGGCCAGGCCACCCATCGTCTGAGCCACCGTCTGGGCCGAAGCGGCCAGGAAGAAGGGGGTGAATTCGGGGGTGCGGAACAGTTCGCGGTAGCTGCGCATGCGCGGAGTCTGTGGCGCCCCGTACGGGCTGGTTATTGTTTCGCGCAGGTGCGAAACATCGGGGCACAGGGGGTGCGCGTGGGCTGGTGGCAGATCAACGCCGACACCCTGGCCGGGAGCCGGTTCGTGATCTCGCCGTTCGCCGAGGCCTTCGGGAGCCTGCGGCTGCTGCACACGGCCGAGGCCGCGCATCCCGGCGAGCGACGGTGGCTCGAGGCCCATCTGCCGGACTACCGGCGGCGGTTGGCCCGGGACCCGGTGACCGCGCTGCTCGTCCGTGCCGGGATCGGGCGGGAGTGGACGGCCGACTTCCTCTCCCCCGCCCCACGCGACGGGGAGACCTTCGAGCAGGGGGTCGCGCGGATCCGGGCGGCATGCCCGGGGGCGGCCCGCGCCGACCTCACCGTCTCCCTGCGCGGCCCGGTCCCGGCCCGGCTGGAGCGGGACGACCTCCCGGAGCGCGCCGCCGAGCTGCTGACGTACGTCTGGACGACGGCCGTGCGCCCGTACTGGCCCCACCGCCGGCGCATCCTCGAAGCGGATGTGGTCGCGCGGACCGCGCACGTCAGCCGGGGCGGCTGGGCGACCGCGCTGGACGCGCTGCGGCCGGGGACGCGCTGGCTCGGGGAGAACCGGCTACAGGTCAACGCGCACGAGTATCCGCCGCGCGAGCTGTCCGGCGCTGAGCTCGTGTTCGTGCCCATCACCACGCAGCGCATCGGCTGGGTCTCGTGGGAGGGAACGGACCGGTACGCGCTGATCTACCCGTGCGCCGGCGCTCTCGCCGACACCGACAGCACACCCGTGCCCGCGAGCCTCGGCGCGCTGCTCGGCACCGCCCGCGCCGGTGTGCTGGTCCGGCTCGGCTCCCCCTTGAGCACCAGCCAGCTCGTCGCCGTGACCGGGCAGGGGCTCGGCTCGGTGGGGCGGCATCTGCGGGTGCTGCTGGACGCCGGTCTGGTGGAGCGGCGGCGGGCGGGCAGGTCGGTGCTGTATTCGCGGTCGGCGGCGGGGCAGGTCCTGGTGGACGCGGTGGAGGCCAAGAACCGGGCCGACACCCACCGGAGCTAGGCTCCGAGCATGACGACTACCAACGGTTCCTCTCCCCTCGACGTCGAGATCGGTGCACTGCAGGGCGGTTCCGCCGACCTGTCCCAGTACGCGGGCAAGGCCGTGCTCGTGGTGAACGTCGCCTCCAAGTGCGGCCTGACCCCGCAGTACACGGGGCTCGAGAAGCTCCAGGAGCAGTACGCGGAGCGCGGCTTCACCGTCCTCGGCGTGCCCTGCAACCAGTTCCTCGGGCAGGAGCCCGGCAGCGCCGAGGAGATCGCCGAGTTCTGCTCGGCGACGTACGGCGTGTCCTTCCCGCTGACCGAGAAGGTCGAGGTCAACGGCGACAACCGGCACCCCCTGTACGACCGCCTGACCGGCTTCGCCGACGCCGAGGGGCACAGCGGCGACATCCGCTGGAACTTCGAGAAGTTCCTCATCGGCCGGGACGGCCGGGTCGTCGCCCGCTTCTCGCCGCAGACCGAGCCGGAGTCGGCCGAGCTCGTGACGGCGGTGGAGGCCCAGCTCGGCTGAGAGCCGACCCGGTTGACCTTGCCCCTGGGGCAGGCCCGAGCGTCCTCGTCACCGGGCGGAAGAGCCGCCCGGTGACGGAGGATGCCGTGGTGGACGTACCGGACCAGGAACTGCTCACCATCGGGGCGTTCGCCGCGCGCGCCCGGCTCTCGGCCAAGGCCCTGCGGCTGTACGACCGGCTGGGGCTGCTGGCCCCGGCGCATGTCGACGAGGCCACCGGCTACCGCTACTACCGTGCCGGCCAGGTCGAACGGGCCCGGCTCGTGGCCATGCTGCGGCAGCTCGACATGCCGCTCGCCCGGATCGCCGAGGTGGTCGCGGCGGGCGACGGGCCCACGGCGGCCGCTCTGCTCGGCGCGTACTGGGCGGACGTCGAGGCACGGGTCGCGGGGCAGCGGACGCTCGCCGAGTACCTCCGTGGACGACTGTCGGGGAGGAGCTCCGAGATGAACCGGAAGTTCGCGATCGAGACGGTGGACGTGCCCGCGCAGGTGGTGATCACCGAGACACGGCATGTGCTGGCGGGCGAGTTGCCCGCGTGGATCGGGGCGTCGCTGGGCCGGCTGGAGTCGGCGGCCCGGGAGTGCGGCGGCGTCACGGCGGCGCCGTTCGTCGTCTACCACTCCGAGGTGTCGATGGAGAGCGACGGCCCTGCCGAGTCCTGTGTGCCCGTGGCCGACGAGGCGGCGGCCCGGGCCTGGGTCGAGAAGCACGGCCGGACCTGGGGGACGACGGTGCGGGTCCACCCCGCCCAGCGGCTGGCCTACACCCGGATCACCAAGGCGCAGGTGGCCCATCCGCAGATCATGGCGGCCTTCGAGGCGGTGGAGGAGTGGATCGCCCGGGAGGGCCTGGAGCAGGCGGGCCCGTGCCGGGAGGTGTACTTCGCCGACTGGGAGGCGACGGGGGCCGAGGATCCGGTGTGTGACGTGGCGTTCCCCGTGAGCTGATCCTGCTCTGATCCTGCTGATCCTCTTCGGATCCCCCGGGGCACGAGCGGAGCCCTCTCGGCAAGGACGGCGATGCTGGTCGAGAGGGCTCTGTCGGTGGTGCTTGTGCTGTTGTCGCTCGCGAGGTCAGGCCTTGACCGAGGTCACGAAGGCGTTCCACGCGTCGGCGGGAAACGCCAGCTTGGGGCCCTCGGGGATCTTGGTGTCCCCGAGCTCCAGGGCCTCGTCGACGGTCGACCTGACCATCACGCACGCGCCGTTGTTGTTGGTGTAGGAGGACGTCGTCCACGTTTCCGTGGCGCCCAGACGAATTGCCATGTTCGCTCCGTAGCCAGTTGCGTTTACGCCAACCCGTGCTGGTGGGTGGCGTGATCGACGCTACTCGCCAACATCCTCGTTCGGAGCAGTCATTCACTCGACCGGATGGCATATTCCAGGGGAGACTTCCAGTCAGGCGTGTCAGAGGTGTAGCATCCCGCGCTTTGCCCGGCTGAAGGCCTTCGCCCGACGGCGGATCAGCGCGCGTAATCCTTCGCCACACGCTCGATGAGCTGCCGCGACTGGTCCACGTTCAGCGACTGGGCGCGCAGATGCTCGTACATCACCGTGTACTTCTGCACGTCGAGCGGCTTCTCCAGGTACAGGTCGCTGGTGACGCCCTCGATGTACACCACGCTCGAGTCGGCCGCGTCGGCGAACTCCAGGATCGAGTACTGGCCGTTGATGCCGGCGTGCGCGCCGACCTCGAACGGCAGGACCTGCACGGTGATGTGGGGGAGCTGGGACATCTCGACGAGGTGCTCCAACTGCTCGCGCATCACCGGGCGGCTCCCGACGATCCGGTGCAGGGACGCCTCGTCCAGGACCACCCACAGCCGCAGCGGGTCCGTCTCGGCGGTGATACGTCCCTGCCGGCGCAGCCGGACCTCGACGCGCTTGTCGTTGTCCGCCTCCGACGCCTCGGGCGAGCCGCCCCGGATGATGGCATCGGCGTACGCGCGGGTCTGCAACAGGCCGGTGATGATCTGCGGTTCGTAGACTCTGAGCGACTCGGCGTCCGTCTCCAGGCCGATGTACACGCTGTACGGGATGTCTCCGAAGGCGTGCCACCAGCCCTGCTGCCGCGAGTCCTTGGCCATCTGCATCAGCGAGTCGACGATGCGCTGGTCCTCGACCTCGTAGACCCCGCACAGATCGCGCACGTCACGCTGGCTGATGCTGCGCCGGCCGTTCTCCAGCCTGCTGATCTTCGACTGCGACACCAGCAGCCGCTCGGCGACCTCTTCGGCCGTCATGCCCTTGAGCTCGCGGAGCCTGCGGAGCTCCTGGCCCAGCCGGCGCCGCCTGACGGTGGGATTGACATTGGACGCCACGGGACGTGCACCTCCGGCTGCGTGCCTCTACTTTGCGTATCTGCTGTTGAGCAGACTGCCACCAAGGTGCTTCCTACCGCTGGGAAACGGTGGATATGCGACGGGTACACGCCAGTTCGGACAGGCACGCCGAGCGGGGCGGGGAGAGTGTGTGCTCTCCCCGCCCCGCTCGAGCGGCGGCTCCCGTGACCGGGTCGTGGGTGCGGCGTCGTGCCGGTGGTGCGGCGCGGCTCAGTGGGCCGCGACGCGGGCCATGCTTCCGCGGTGCGGCTGCATCGGAACACCGCGGGCGGGTTCCGCTGCGGACCTGGCTCCGCCGGCGGCCGGGCGGCCGGGCGGTGCCGGGTTGCGGCGCGGCTGCGCGGCCGCGCCGTTCTGGACGTCCATCACGGCGTGCGCGACGAGACCGCCCATGGGGTCGTGCCTGATCAGGTCCCGCAGCCGGGACCGGGACGAACGTCCCTCGTTCCCCGGATACAGGTGCTTGCCGAGGCCGACCGCGTGTGCCAGGGCGGCGAGCGCGGCGGTCCGCGGGTCCGGCGGTACGCCGGTGCGGATCGCGGAATCCAGCCTGGCCCTGATCTCCCGGCTGATTTCGGTGTCCGTCGCCTGGTAACGAGTCGTCGGCAGCACTCCGCACATCTGGCCGGCCACGGCATGCACCATGCCGCACCGCTCCAGATGCGAGAGGTAGGTCTGGCGGAGCCCCAGTCGTGGCCCGCCAATCCAGTGGACGGCTCGCACGGGAGCGCCACGCCTTCGCAGCAACTCCAATGCGCAGTCCAATGTTGGATCTCCAGTCGGCCGTGGGGCTACCACGGCGATACGATCCCCGTCTGGGGCTATCCGTCCGGCCAGCGCCAGCTCTACTAGCTGTGCTCCGGCCAGACCGAGGTCGAGCGACTGCGGCTGTGCAGTGGTACCCGTGGTCGGGTCCAATGCCAGCAGCAGAAGCTCCTCCGGAATTGTTCTGCGGCTCCTGCCCATCCATGCCTCCCCGCGTGGATGAAAGACAGGGTGACCCCTCTCACATTGGTCTGTCGAGGGTGCGTGACCGGTTCGTAGTGGAACCAGTAGGTATGTCGTTCTCGTCTACCGGGTGGGTTCGACCCATACACAGGACACTGGTACATGGTTCGGACAGCGCCGGGGAGCGGTGTCACGGCGGCGGTTCACGGTTCGTTACGCGTACGCGGGGAGTGCGGCGCGAGGAGGAGGCATCGGTGGCGGGCGAGTCCCCCGACAGGTCGAAGAAGCGCGAGTCGTCGGAACAAAAGACGTCGGGGAGCGCGAGTCCGGTTCCGGAAGCCAGGAGCGAGGCGTCCGCGGAGGCGCGCGATCCGCGCCTCTCGGTGGCCCGGGACGCGGAGAAGTCCTCCGCACGAGGCGGCGTCGATACGGCGACCCGCGTGTTCTCCGTCCGCACACCGGACGAGCCGACGGACACGTCGCCCGATACCCCCGACCCCAAGAAGCCCACGGACGCGACGGGTGACGCCGAGCAGGGCGACGGCGACGCGGCTGCGGCGGGCGACGGCGAGCGGGGCGACAGCGACGCGGACGTCGAGGGCGCGGCGGAGGACGCCGAGCGAGACGAGAGCGACGCGGGCGAAGACGACGCGGTGGGTGGCGCCGAGGACGGTGACAGCGGCGCGGGTGCGGCGGCCGATGAGTCACAGGAGCCTGCGGAGGCGTCTGCCGAGGGTGCCGACGGGGATTCCGGCTCCGGTCGGGGTGACGACACCGCGGGCAGTGACGGGCGGCTGCGGGACGCGGTGGCCGCGTGGGTCGCGTCGGCGGACTCGGAGGAGGGCAAGGAGCCCGCCGCTGCCGAGGGTCGGGACGAGCGCGCCGAGAGCGCCGAGAAGGACTCCACGGACGGCCGGGAGGCCGCCGAGGGCACGGACGAGCCCACGAAGGCCGGGACGGACGACCAGGAGGCCGAGAGCGCGGACGAGCCCGCGGAGGCCGACGCGGACGCCCGGGACGGCCAGGAGGACGCCGAGAGCGCGGGCGAGAGCCCGGAGGAGCCTGCGGACGCTCCTGGGGCCCAGGAAGCCGTAGAGGAGGCGTCCGAGGACGCCGAGGCGAGCCAGGACGAGGACGACGAGCCCGAGGCGGACCGTTCCTCCACCGCCGACAGCGCGGACACGGACGCCCCCGAGGCCGACGCCGACGCCGACAGCGCGGACACGGACGCCCCCGAGGCCGACGCCGACGCCGACAGCGAGCCGGGCACCGCCGGGTCCGAGGCCGGAACGAAGCCCGACGAGGACGACGAGGACGACGGCACGGCGAGTGACGCCGACAGCGCGGCGGACACCGACGACGAGGCCTCCAAGCCCAAGGACCCCCGCGCCTCCCACGACTCCGCGTCCTCCCCGAAGGCCGCCAAGCCCAAGGACCCCCGCGCCTCCGACGACACCGAGGACAGCTCCCCCGAAACCAAGCCCGACGCCAAGCCCGACGACGACGAGGGCAGCTCCGACGAGCCCGTCGTCGATCAGCCCACCGCCGTTTTCAAGGCGCCGCGGCCGGCCGTTGATCAGCCGACCACGATGTTGAAGATCGGGGACGCGGCCAAGGGCAAGGACGCTCCCGAGAGGGAAGCCGAGCGGACCAGTAAGTTCGTCGCGCTCAAGCCGCTGGACGACCCGGCGACGCGGAAGCCGGCCGCACCGGCCGCCCCCGCACCCGCCCCCGCCGAAGCCACCGCCCCCGTCCCCACCGTCAGCCCCGAGCGGACCACGCAGCAGCCGTTGCCGCCGCGGCCGCCGCTCGACATGCTGGCCGAGCTGACGAACACCCCGCCGCCCCCGGACACTCCGCTGCGGACGGCCGTACGGCGGGTGAAGATCTGGACGCCGCTGGCGCTGCTGCTCGTGATCGTCTTCGCGGTCGTGCAGAACGTGCGCCCGCTGCCGACGCCCACGCTCGAGCTCACCGCGAAGGACAGCTACACCTTCGAGGGCGGCAAGGTCGACATCCCCTGGCCGGCCGACGGCCAGGCCGCACTGGACGTGCAGGGCATCGGGACGTTCGGCTCGTCCGGCGAGCAGAAGCCCGTGCCGATCGCGAGTGTCGCCAAGGTCATGACCGCCTACGTGATCCTGCGTGAGCACCCGCTGAAGAGCGGCGAGGACGGGCCGAAGATCGGGATCGACCAGGCGGCCGAGGACCAGTCCGACGCCGGCCAGGAGTCCACCGTCGATGTGACGAAGGGCGACAAGATCACTCAGCGGGAGGCTCTGGAGAGCATCCTGATCGCGTCCGCGAACAACGTGGCGCGACTGCTCTCCCGCTGGGACGCGGGGTCCGAGAAGGCGTTCGTGCAGAAGATGAACGACGCCGCCAAGGACCTCGGCATGAAGAACACGACGTACACCGACCCCTCGGGCCTGAACAACACCACCGTGTCCACGGCCGTGGACCAGGTGAAGCTCGCCCGGGCCGCCATGGAGCAGCCCGCGTTCCGCGAGGTCGCGGCGATGATGTCGTACGTCGACTACAAGGGCACCAAGCACGACAACTGGAACCGCCTGGTCGGCTACAACAACGTCACCGGCATCAAGACCGGCACCACCACCTCGGCGCTCGGCAACCTCGTCTTCTCCGCGAAGAAGGACGTCGACGGCGAGACCCACCGGGTCATCGGCGCCGTGGTGCGCCAGCCCGCCGGCGGTCCGGACAACACGATCCTGGGCGCCGCGCTGCACGAGGGCGACCGGCTGATCCGGGCCGCGCAGGGCGCGCTGGAGTCGGCGACGATCCTGAAGAAGGGCGACATCGTCGGGTACGCCGACGACGGTCTCGGCGGCCGTACGCCGGTCGCCGTCACCGAGGACGTCACGGCCGTCGGCTGGGCGGGCCTGTCCGTCAAGCTGACGTTCGCCCCGGACGAGCTGCCGCACACGGCCAAGGCCGGCCAGAAGGTGGGCACGCTGACCGTCGGTGACGGCAGCACCAGCGCGGTCAAGGTTCCCGTCGCCCTCCAGCAGGACCTCGTGGAGCCGGGCTTCGCGGACAAGCTCACGCGCATCGGCTGAGCCGGAGCGCCCACCAGTACCACCGCACCCCGCCGGTCGCGGCCCGTCCGGGCTCCGCCCGGTGGGGTGCGTGCTAGCGTCCCGAATCGGGGCAGGTCGCCGTCCGCGGCGGCGCGGTCGCGAACCGAGGGTGAACGGTACGCGGCCGGGAAGCAGAAGCTGAGAACAGAAGACGGGACACGGGGAGTGCCTTTCAGTGGCCACTGCGGAGCCGACACGCACCGAGAACGCCGATCCGGGCCCGGGATCCGGCCCGCGAATAGGCATGCCCGAGACGCGGGAAGCCGACGCACGGGAAGCCGACGCACGGGACGCTGACGCACGGGGCGCTGACGGCACGACCGGCCGTGAGCGCGACACCCGGCTGCGGACCGCCGTACTGACGCTGCGTGAGCGCATGCTGCGCCACCCGGTCCTGTCCGTCACCGGCCTCGCCGGAGTGCTCCACGTCGTCTGGTTCTTCACGTTCGCGAACAGCGGCGGTGACCTCGCCGCGCAGGACGCGTGGGCCGAGTTCGTCGGCCGGCACCCGGACTCGGCGTACAACCTCGCCTGGTACGGCGGGATGCACCCGGTGTCGTACAGCTTCGTGTCGCCGTATCTGATGTCGGTGCTCGGCGTGCGGACGACGATGATGATCGCGGGGACGGTGTCGGCCGGGCTGCTGACGCTGCTCCTGCTGCGCAGCAGGTCCGTCCGCAATCCCCTGTGGGCGTCGCTGGCGGGCGTGTTCGGGCTGTTCTGCAACGCGGTGTCCGGGCGGGTGACGTTCGGCCTCGGCATGATGTTCGCGCTCGGCGCGGTCGCCGTCGTGTTCTGCTGGCCGTACAGGTGGCGTTACAAGCGCTGGGCGAAGGCCCTGTGCGCGGCGCCGCTGGCCGCGCTGGCCACCATGGCGTCGCCGGTCGCGGGTCTGTTCGTGGGCCTGGTGGCGGTCGCGTTGTTCCTGCAGAAGCGGCGGCCGGGCGCGTGGGCGCTGGGGCTGGCGCCGAGTGCGGTGGTGGGCGTGTCGGCGCTGCTGTTCCCGTTCTCGGGGACGCAGCCGATGATGTTCGGCTCGGTGATCCTGCCGGTCGCCTTCTCGGCCCTGGCCTACGCCCTGGTGCCGAAGGACTGGAAGACGCTCCGGCTGACGGCGGCGGTGTACGGGCTGGGCGTGGTGCTGGTGTGGCTGATCAGCTCCCAGATCGGGTCCAACATCACGCGTCTCGCGATGCTGTTCGCCGGGGTCGCGCTGGTGGCCGCGCTGCCGTACACGGTGCCGCGCGGCCGCAGGTGGTACGCGGTCGTGGTCGGGATGGTCGCTTTCACCGTGTGGATCGGCTTCAAGACGGTCGACGACATCGTGCACACCGCCCCGGCGGCGTCCTGGTCGCGCGAGCTGGCGCCGCTGCTCAACGAGTTGCAGGAGGTCGACGCCGAGAAGGGCCGGGTGGAGGTCGTCCCCGCCCGCTCCCACCGGGAGGCCGCCGCGCTCGCCCCGTACGTCAACCTGGCCCGCGGCTGGATGCGCCAGGCCGACATGGAGCGCAATCCCCTCTTCTACGACGACACGCTCAACTCGGCGAACTACCGCGAGTGGCTGCAACGCTGGGGCGTGCACTACGTCGTGCTGCCCAAGGGCGAGCCGGACGGCGACGGCGGGGTGCGGGAGCGGGCGCTGGTGCAGCGCGGGCTGCCGTATCTGACCCAGGTCTGGGGCGACGCCAACTGGCAGCTCTTCAAGGTCACCGACCCCACCCCGCTGGCCGAGCCGAACACCGTCGTCGAGCGGGCCGAGCAGGGCGAGATGGTGCTCCGGGTGAAGAAGCCGGGCCGGATCCTGGTCCGCATCCCGTACACGCCGTGGCTGAGCGTCGTCGACTCCGAGGGCAAGAGCCTGAAGCCGCCGCAGGAGACGGAGGAGTCCAGGAACCGGCCCGAGGGCGAGCCGAAGACGTACGTCAACGTCAACGGCTGCCTGATGGACACGGAGGAGGACGCGCAGGGCGTCCGGTGGACGGAACTCCTCGCCCCGAAGGCCGGGACGTACCGGCTGGCGGCGCCGTATCAGTTCCCCCGGGGACTGCCCTGCCCGCAGGAGCTGCGCTGACCCGCCGGCTCCCGGGCGCTCAGCGGAGCCGGTCCACGTAGGTGTCGGTGCCCGGCAGGGTCGGTACGAACGGTGCCACCAGTTCCACCCTGCCGAGCCCCGACTCCGCCACCGCCGTGTCGAGGCCCGTGAAGTGGCCCTCCCAGCATTCCCTCGGGTCCGTCCGGAGGAACCACAGCAGGGTCAGGCGGGTGTCGACGCCCTCGACCTGCTTGACGTAGGTCATGCGGTCGCCGGGGAGCGGGGTCGGGCGGAAGAGCGTCACCATCGCCGCCGGGGAGCCCGCGAGGCGCTTGGGGAGGTGGCGGGAGCGCAGCCACTCCAGCAGCTCGGCGCGCTGCTCGGGGGTGTCGGCCTCGACGACCTGGAGGACGAGGCCCGCGTAGGGGTGGTCGAGGGCGTGCCGGTCCCTCGGGCCCGCCGCGCCGTCCCGGTACACGGTCGCCTCGTGGTCCTGGAACGCGGTGAGGACGTGCGTGCGGTCCTGGTAGACGCGGCCGTCGCGGTTGAGGCGCTTGTTGATGGAGACCGTCCAGCGCATGTGGTCGTCGTAGCGGCCCTCGGTGATCCAGTACGTGGAGAGGTAGCAGCCCGTGGTGACGGGCTGGGCGATCGCCGACTTCTCGGGGTAGCGCAGGAGTTGCAGGTCCCGGGTCGCCACCCAGCGGCGGCCCGCGTACATCCAGGGCATGGCCATCGCGCCGGCGTAGTAGTGGTCGTCCTCGTACCAGCGGTTGTAGGCGTACTCGTGGCCCGGGTGCGGTTCGACCATGGTGATCAGGGCGTGGCCGGGGTGGGTGCCGTAGGGGCCGACGGCGGCCAGTTCGGCGTACAGCTCGCTGCGGGTGTCGTCGCTCATGCCCTTCCCCTTCGTCGGTGACAGGCCCATACTCTGACGCTCCGTCAGATAAAGCGCCAGGGGTCCGGGTCCGGTCCGGCTTCGAGGAGGTCCTGCCATGTCACTGCTCGCGGGGAAGACGGTCGTGGTGTCGGGGGTCGGGGCCGGGCTGGGGCGGCAGGTCGCGGCGGCCGTCGTACGGGACGGCGGCCGTGCCGTGCTCGGCGCCCGGACGGAGGCGAACCTGGCGAAGACGGCCGCCGAGCTCGATCCGGACGGGGCGCGCACGGCGTACCGGGCGACCGACATCGCCGACGAGGCGCAGTGCGAGGCGCTGGCGGGGCTGGCGGCGGAGCGGTTCGGGCGGATCGACGCGGTGGTGCATGTGGCCGCGCTGGACAGCTACTTCGGCGGTGTCGAGGACGCGGACTTCGAGACCTGGCGTTCGGTGCTGGACGTGAACCTGCTGGGCACGCTGCGGATGACCCGGGCCTGTCTGCCGGCGCTGAAGAAGGGCGGCGGCGGGTCGGTGGTGTTCGTCGGGACGCAGTCGGCGGTGGCGGCTCCGTCCCAGGTGCGGCAGGCGGCGTACGCGGCATCGAAGGGGGCGCTGACGAGCGCGATGTACTCGCTGGCGCGGGAGCTGGGGCCGTACCGGATCCGGGTCAACACCGTGCTGCCGGGCTGGATGTGGGGGCCGCCGGTGCAGGCGTTCGTGCGATTCACGGCACAGACGGAGGGCGTGTCCGAGGCGACGGTGCTGGAGCGGCTGACCGGGCGGATGGCGTTGCCCGAGCTCGCGGCGGACTCGGATGTGGCCGACGCGGCGGTGTTCCTGGCGTCGAACCGGGCCCGGGCGATCACCGGGCAGTCATTGCTGGTCAACGCAGGGGAGTTGATGCGATGAGTTCATGTAGGTGAACCGAGGCCATCACATCGAACATTTTTACCCCTCCTTGACCTTACCGTCACTTGTCGTGTTCACGCAGTAGCGCCCACGATGAGCGCCGGGCTGACCCCTGGGAGGGCGCACATGAACGGTCTCGACTGGGCCGTGCTCATCGGCTACTTCGCCGTGATGGTCGCGATCGGCGTCTGGTCGCACAAACGCGTGGACAACGTCAGCGACTTCTTCACCGCCGGCGGCAAGATGCCGTGGTGGCTCTCCGGCATCTCCCACCACATGTCGGGCTACAGCGCGGTGATGTTCACCGGGTACGCGGGCATCGCCTACACCTACGGCGTCACCTCCTTCGTCACGTGGTCCTTCCCGATCGCCCTCGGCATCGCCATCGGGTCGAAGCTGTTCGCGCCGCGCATCAACCGCCTGCGCTCGCGCCTGCATGTGGCCTCCCCGCTGGAGTACCTGAAGAACCGTTACGACCTGAAGACCCAGCAGGCGCTGGCCTGGTCCGGCATGCTGCTGAAGATCGTGGACGTGGGCGCGAAGTGGGCGGCGATCGCGACGCTGCTGTCGGTCTTCACGGGGATCTCCCTGAACCAGGGCATCCTCATCACCGGTGCCATCACGGCGGTCTACTGCACGATCGGCGGCCTGTGGGCGGACGCGCTGACCGAACTGGGCCAGTTCATCATCCAGTTGCTGGCCGGCATCGCGATGTTCGTCGCGGTGTTCGTACGGCTCGACGACCACGGCGGCTTCTTCGGGGTCTGGGACTCCCCCGAACTCCAGGGCCACGAGAAGCCGCTGGTCGGACCGTACGGCACGGTCTTCCTGCTCGCGTTCCTCTTCATCAAGCTCTTCGAGTACAACGGCGGCATGCTCAACCAGGCCCAGCGCTACATGGCCACGCCGAACGCGAAGGAGGCCGAGCGGTCGGCGCGGCTCTCGGCGATCCTGTGGCTGGTCTGGCCGCTGGTGCTGTTCTTCCCGATGTGGATGTCGCCGCTGCTGGTCGAGTCACAGAAGCAGGACGGCTCCGACTCCTACGCCCTGATGACCGAACAGCTCCTGCCGCACGGCCTGCTGGGCCTGGTCATCGTCGGCTTCTTCTCCCACACGATGGCCATGTGCTCCTCGGACGCCAACGCCATCGCGGCGGTGTTCACCCGGGACTGCGCGCCGGTGATCTGGGCCAGGGCACGGACGTGGAACCAGAGCCAGGGGCTGCGGGTCGCCCGGATCGCGACGGTCGTCTTCCTCGGCCTGTCCATGGCGGCGGCGACCCAGGTCAACTCCCCCGCGTTCAAGGACATCATCACGGTCGTCATCAAGTGGGTGGCCGGTCTGATGGGCCCGATGGCCATCCCGATGATGCTGGGCCTGCTGCGGGCGTTCCGCCGCTCCGGCCCGACGGCGGCACTCGTGAGCTGGTCGATGGGCCTGCTCGCGTTCTGGCTGGTGAACTACCCGATCCACTGGAACGTCGAGGGCGGCGTCCCGCTCCAGTACCAGGTCTCGATACCGCTGGCGGTGTCCCTGGTCCTCTACATCCTCATCGGCTACATCAAGCCGGAGGACACCCCGGAGCGGCTGGCGCTGATCGAGAAGATCAACACGGACGGGGACGGGGCGGCGGCCGCGGCGGTACCGACCCCGGCCGGGCCGGCGGACGAGGTGGTACGGACGACGGCCAGGGAGTGAGCCCTGCTCCCCTGGTCAGGCGCGGGGATAGCGGGCGAGCCACCCCGGCGACGACCCCCCGGGCCCGTGCAGTGCGGGCCCCTGGGTCATCTCCATGGCGAAGTCGTCGGCCAGCTCCAGGACGGTGGGACGGCCCTCCAGCTCGGCCAGCCAGGCCGGGGGGAGGGCCGTTTCCCCGTGCAGGGCGCCGAGCAGGCCGCCGGTCAGCGCGCCGGTGGCGGCGGACGGGCCGTCGTGGTTTACGGCGAGACACAGCCCGTGCCGGACGTCGGCGGCGACGAGGGCGCAGTACACGGCGGCGCCGACGAGGCTCTCCGCCGTACCGGCCCCGCACAGCTCGCTCACGCGCTCCGGGCCGGGCATCCCCTGCCGTACGGCGCCCAGCGCGTGCTGGAGGGCGTCCGACACGGGCTGGTGCCCGGGCCGGGCGGCCAGCATCGCGAAGGCGCGCTGCACGGCACCGTCGAGGCTCTCGCCGACGGCGAGGGCATGCACGATCACGGCGTACGCACCCGCCGCGAGCGAGGCCGAGGGGTGCCCGTGGGTCTGCGCCGCGCACTCGACCGCGAGCTGCGCGACGAGCTGCGGCTCCCATCCCACGAGCAGTCCGAACGGGGCGGACCGGGTGGCGGCCTCGGGCCCGGCCTCACCGGGGTTCTTGGGCGCCTCCGGGGTGCCCATGATCTCGTCGCCGAGCCCCAGCAGCAGGGAGCGGTCGGGATCCCGCCGCGCGTACAGCCACTCCTCCCGCGCGAGCCAGCCGTCGTCCTTGCGGCGCTCGTCGGGCCCCCAGTCCCGCTGGGTGGCGGCCCAGCGCAGATACGCCCGGTGCACATCGGTAGGCGGATGCCAGGCTCCGGTGTCGCGGCGCACCTGGGCCCGGATCAGTCCGTCCACGGAGAACAGGGTGAGCTGCGTGATGTGCGTGACAGCACCGCGTCTGCCGTAGGCGGGGGCCAGATCGACCAGCCCCTCGGCCCCGTGCGCCTCCCTGATCCCGTCGATCCCCAGCCCGTCCACGGGCGTGCCCAGCGCGTCCCCCACGGCCACGCCGAGCAGCGTCCCGCGCACCCGGCTGCGGAAGTCCTGCTGCTCCGTACGGCCCCAGACGGCGCCGGCAGTCGCACCCACCTTGACCTCCCAGGGACCGTCCATACGTACGACAGCTCAGCACTGTAATCGAACGGGGACCGTGGGTTCAGTGGGCGGAATACCGTCTTCACGGCCGGCTTACGGACCGTCGCTCTGAGCACTCGACGCCTCGGACAGGTGTGCGAGGATCCCCGGGTGAATGATCTCCACGCCCGCCTGGCCACCGAGGCCGATCTGTCCACCCTCGTCCGCCTCCGCGACGACGCGGCCCGCTGGATGCTGACCCGTGGCATCACCGGGCAGTGGCAGCCGGGAGAGCTCGACGAGGACCACTTCCGCCGGGTCATGGCCCAGGGCGAGGTCTGGCTCGCGGAGGCCGACGGGCGCGTCGCCGGTGCCTGGGAGCTGTGGTGGGAGGACGAGGCGGCCTGGGGTCCGCAGCCGCCCGTGGCCGGATACGTACACCGCCTCATGGTGAACCGGACCGCGTCCACTCCCGGGACGGGGCGGCTGCTGCTGGAGGCCGCGGAACACCGCGTGGCCGCCGCGGGCCGAACCCACGTACGCCTGGACTGCCTGGCCGGCAACACCCAGCTCACCGCGTACTACCGCGACGCGGGCTACCGAATAGCGGGCCACAAGGAGGGCAAGCCCCAGCCGGGCGGGCCACCCAAGTCCTTCACACTGCTGGAGAAGGAACTCAAGAGTGCACGAAGGCGCGCGGGGGTCAGCGGTCCGCCATGACTCGACCCCGGCACATCTAAGCCGCCTTCCGGCAATCTCGGCAGGAGCCGGGGTGAGGAGCGCGGAAGGCTCGTTCGCAGCCGTCGCAGGTCTGGAACGGGTCCGGGCGGAGGGCGGGCTCGGAGGGTGCCGGTGCCGCGGGGAGAGGCGGAGGGAGGAGGGTGGCCAAGCGGTGGGCGAGGAAGGCCGCCGGGTGATTGATCGCGTCCTGCGGGAGGCCCGACGTCAGCGTGCGCGCTACGGCCGCCGCGGGGACGCCCCTCTCCAGCCAGGCCGTGACCTCCGGCGCCAGGCGGTGTACGTCGCGTTCGGTGAGGAGGAGGCGGGAATCCAGCGCCCGCAGTCCGGCGAGGAGGTCGGTGGCCGTGCGGTGGGGTGAGGTCGGGGGAGCTTCCGTCCTGGGCGCAGGGGCAGCAGCGGGGCGGGGGCGGTCAGGGGCCGTCGTCCGAGGCCTGTTGTACGAGATCGTGCGGGTTACGACTCGCCCCGATTGAAGACGCTCCCTGGGGCGTGCGAGGTAGCCATGTGCCTCCAGCTCGCGCAGGGCCGCCGCGATCCGGATCTCGCCCTCCTGGAACTTGGCCGCCAGCGCCTTGATGCCGACCGGTGTTCCGGCGGGCAGCGACTGGATGTGGACCGCCAGGCCGATCGCCGTCAGGGACAGGTCCGGGTGCTGGGCTAGATGGTTACCGACGACGGTGAAGTGGTCGTCGTGGCGTTCCGTCACGTGCTGGACACCGGAAGTGCCGGACTGGGAGCGTGCGGGCGCGCTAGGGTGCTGGTCAGTCATCGGGAAGGTCTCTTCTTCCTAGGTGATCAGGCCCTCGCAGTGGGATGCCAGTCCCGGCGGGGGCCGTATTCGTTTGTGGGGTTTGCTTGCGCTGACGCTGCACCATCGACTGGCGTCCACGCCAGTTGAGTTGGCGATGTTCACCCCTGCGGGTGAGCCGCGGGGGCGGCGGGGGTGGGTTGGTTCTTTCCCCGGTTCTTTGGTCTTTGGAGTCGGGACCGGCCGGGTCATGAGAGGCCGCGATCCGGCTCCTCGAAGTCGCGGATGACGGCCTCTGGGTCGTCGGGTGAGCGCAGTCGCACCCCGGAGCCCGTCACGTCCAGATCACGCCGCATCGCTTCCCTCGCGGCGGCGATAAGAGACCAGATGCCGTGCTGAGCCACAGCGGCCGAGTGCAGGGATTCACCGGGTCGCGGGTTCCCCTGCTCCAGGCGTTTGACCTGGCCGTAGACCGCGTTCAGGGCTCGATTCACCTCCCCGGCCGGTGTCAGCACCGCATCCGGCGCGATCATGAGCGCCTCGGACCATCGGTCGCGGTAGGTGTCCTTGGCGGCTTCCAGGGACTGGAAGTCCTCGTCGCCGGGGGTGCGGTCCCGCAGGACGTACAGCTGTCGGCTGAGCGCTGTGCAGAACTGGCGGGCGTCGCGGTGGAGTTCCGTGTAGCAGCGTCGTCGCATCTCGCGGTGGTCGCGGGCCTCCTGGATGGTCTGTGTCATCTCCAGCTCGCGGCGCTTGGCCTTCTCGGCGCCCCGTTGGGTGAGCAGCGCGCCCCCGAGGGTTCCCGCCACACCGGCTACGGCTATCAAGACCGAACCCACATCCATCCGATCACCCTAGATCGAAGGGGGTGGCAAGTCGCCGTCGCTCAAGGTCAGTTCAGCCCAGACCGTCTTGGCGTTCGCCGGTGTCTCCGTCACGCCCCAGCGATCCGTGTACACCTCGACGATGCGCAAGCCCCGGCCGCCCTCGGCGTCCTTCTCCACCGGGTCGGGGATGCGCGGGATCCGGTCGCCCCGGGCGTCCGTGACCTCGATGCGGAGCATGCGGTCGGGGCGCAGCTTCAGGCCGAGCCGGAAGTCCCTGCCCCGGACGTGTCCGTGCAGCACGGCGTTGGACGCCAGCGCCGCCACCACCTGCGCGGCCGCGTCGTACGGCTCGCCCCACTCGTCGAGTTGGCGTTCAGTGAGCAGCCGTGCCAGTCGAGCACCTCTTCGAGTGGCGGACAGCTGGATCGTGAAGTGGCGTACGGGGGTGGTGATTTCCGCGAGGGATTTCTGACTCATGTCACCCAGCGTGGTCGCTCGTTCCTACCCTGAACAGCAACGACCTCAGTACGGAGCGTGACTGTCCGGGCGTATCACGAGGTCGTACGGCTCGTACGTCTTCTCTGAACTACGAGCTCGTAGCACGATCATGACTGGGCTCGTTTGAGGCGTCGCCAGCAGATGAGGCTGTAGGCGAAGGAGATGAAGGCGTCGTGGAGTTCGGTGCGGCGGCGCTGGACACTTTCCTGGCTCGACGATCCCTCGTGGTTCACGCGGACATGGCCGGTCTTTCTCCGCTGACCGTGTCGAGCAGCAGCTTCGCGGCCACCGTCGCCCCGTTGGTACGGATCGTGCCGGCCACGGCGGTCGCTCGTGCGCGGGTCTCGGGTGTCAGGGCCGTCCTCAGCGCGGCCGACAGGGACTCGAAGGTCGGGGTTGGACCGTCGTGTGCTGCGCCGATGCCCAACTCGGCCACCCGGCCGGCCCAGTACGGCTGATCCGCCAACTGGGGGACCACTACCTGGGGGGCGCCGGCCCGGGCAGCCGTCGTCGTCGTACCCGCGCCGCCATGGTGCACGACAGCGGCCACCCGGCCGAACAGTGCCTGATGGCTGACCTCGCCGACGGCGAAGCAGTCCTCCCGGCCGTCGATCAGCGCCAGGTCCGCCCAGCCGCGCCCGATGACGACGCGGCGGCCCTGCGCGCGGACCGCCTCGATGGCCACCTGGGCGACGTCCGCCGAGGCGTGCATCGGCATGCTGCCGAAGCCCACGTAGACCGGCGGCGCGTCGGCGTCCAGGAACGCCACCAACTCGGCCGGGAGCGGACGTTCGTCCGGCACGATCCACGCGCCGGTCTGAACGACGTCGAGGTCGGGTGTGTCCTGCCACGGGTCCAGGATCGGGTCCGTCGCCAGCCACGGCCGGTTGCCGATGACGTAGTCGCGGACGTGCTTCACCGGGGGCAGACCGGCCGCCGCACGGTTCGTGTTGAGCGCCTCGCCGAACAGCGCGTCGATGCTCTGGGCGTCCAGATCCCACAACACCCGGTTGTCGGTCACCTCCGGCGGGAACGGCCGCCCCGCATACGCCAGTGGCCGACGGTGCGGCGCCGGCAGGGTGAGCTGCTGGAAGGTCACGGACACGGACCGGATGCCCAGCATCTCGGCCACCGACAGAGCACCGGCCGCGGCCGGCATCATCCCTGTCGCCACCAGCACGTCACATCCGTCGGCCGCCGCGGTGACCGCGTCGAACTGCCCGGCGATCACCTCGGCCGCGCGCTGCGGCAGGCTCGACGCCGGCGGGGCCTCCTTCGTCATCGCCCGCGCCGACCAGCTGACCGGCACCAGCGGCACGCCCACACCGTCCAACCGCTGCGCGAAGTCCTCGTCCGGCGGCGCGCACACCCGCACCTCCGCACCGAGTTCCCGTAACCGCACCGCAAGTCCCACCAGCGGTTCGACGTCCCCGCGCGACCCATACGTCGACAACAACACACGCACTTCGCAACACCCGTTTCCGTAGGTTCTGGCTTCGCCGGCGATTCTGCGGCACGCCGGGGGTCTTGCCGCAAGCCCCCCGGTGCGCTATACGTTGAGCATGGCAAGGAGTGGGTAACCTCCTTGCCTTTGCCTTTTGCCGTCCGCTGTGGACGGACGACCTCCTTGCGAAGC
>NZ_JBHUQX010000094.1:0-24325 GCF_042674225.1 Streptomyces sp. NPDC056948 | reverse complement strand
CTTCTGCGGGACGTCAGTGTCCGGCGTCGCTCGGCGTCGGTCCCCCGGGCGTCGCCTCCGGGTCGGCGCCCTTGGCGGCTTCGGTCTCGCTGTAGATGTCCGGCTCGAGGTAGATCACGCGGGCGATCGGGACGGCCTCGCGGATGCGGGACTCGGCGGCGTTGATCGCGGCGGCGATCTCGGTGGCCGTCTCCTCGTGGCGGACGGCGATCTTGGCGGCGACGAGGAGTTCCTCGGGGCCGAGGTGGAGCGTGCGCATGTGGATGATGCGGGTGACCGTGTCGCCGTCGACGAGGGCGGTCTCGATCTTCTGTGTCTCCTCGACACCGGCGGACTCGCCGAGCAGCAGGGACTTGGTCTCTGCGGCGAGGACCAGGGCGATCAGGATGAGCAGGATGCCGATGCAGAGGGTGCCGACGCCGTCCCAGACGCTGTCGCCGGTGAGCAGGGCGAGGCCGACGCCACCGAGCGCGAGGACGAGGCCGACGAGGGCGCCGAGGTCTTCCAGGAGGACGACCGGGAGCTCGGGGGCCTTGGCGTGGCGGACGAACTCCGTCCAGGAGCGGCGCCCGCGCAGGACGTTGGACTCCTTGATGGCGGTGCGGAAGGAGAAGGACTCGGCGATGATCGCGAAGACCAGGACGCCGACCGGCCAGTACCAGTGCGTCAGCTCGTGCGGGTGCTTGATCTTCTCGTAGCCCTCGTAGAGGGCGAACATGCCGCCGACCGAGAAGAGGACGATCGAGACGAGGAAGGCGTAGATGTAGCGCTCGCGGCCGTAGCCGAAGGGGTGTTGCGGGGTAGCCTCGCGCTTCGCCTTTTTGCCGCCGAGGAGGAGGAGTGCCTGGTTGCCGGAGTCGGCGAGCGAGTGCACGGACTCGGCGAGCATCGAGGACGAGCCGCTGAAGAGGAACGCCACGAACTTCGCTACCGCGATCGCGAGGTTGGCGGCCAGTGCCGCCACGATCGCCTTGGTGCCGCCTGACGCGCTCATATGTTCGCGTTGTCCCTTCGTACGCCGTTTCAGGGCCCGGGCGCTCGCCTTGGTGCGTCGCCCATGGCTTTGCCCGTGCTTGACGGTGGGCCATTGTTGCAGCCCGCTCCGGCAGCAGCGCGCCAGGTCACCGTCGTAGGGAGGTCAGGCGATGACCGTGGCCCGGAAGAGCGTGCCGGTTCCGGACACTTCGGCCTTTTCGCCGGCCGGGACGAAGACGGACCGGCCCGGGGTCAGGTCGTGCTCGCCCGCCCGGACGGAGCCGGCCGTGCAGAGCAGGATCTGCGGGGTCGGGCGGGTGAGGTCGTGGGTGGCGCCGGCCTCGGGCAGGACGTAGCGGGAGAGGCGGAACTCGTCGATCGGGGTCTCGTAGACCTCCTCGCCGTCCGGGGAGGCCTCGGGGCGCAGGACGCCGGGGTCGCCGGCGCGGAAGTGGACGATGCGCAGGAGTTCGGGGACGTCTACGTGCTTGGGGGTGAGGCCGCAGCGCAGGACGTTGTCGGAGTTGGCCATGATCTCCACGCCGAGGCCGTCGAGGTAGGCGTGCGGGACGCCGGCGCCGAGGTAGAGGGCCTCGCCGGGCTGGAGCCGGACGTGGTTGAGCAGCATCGCGGCGATGACGCCGGGGTCGCCCGGGTAGTGATGGGCGATGTCGGCGTAGGGGGCGTAGGCGCCGCCGAGGCGGTCGCAGGCGGCGGCCGCTTCCTCGACCGTCCGGGACATCTCGTCGGGGTCGGCCGTGAGGATCGCTGTGAGGACCTCGCACAGGGCCGCGTCCTCGGGGTGGGCGTGCAGCAGGTCGACGTACGGCTTGAGGGAGTCGACACCGAGGTCGTCGAGCAGGCCGGCGGCCTCGAGCGGGTCGCGGAAGCCGCACAGGCCGGCGAACTCGGTGAGCGCGCAGATCAGTTCGGGCTTGTGGTTGGCGTCCTTGTAGTTGCGGTGCGGGGCGTCCACGGGGATGGAGCGGCGCTCCTCGTCCGCGTAGCCCTCCTTCGCCTGCGCCAGGTCGGGGTGGACCTGGAGGGAGAGCGGGGCGCCGGCGGCGAGGATCTTGAGGAGGAAGGGCAGGCGGGGGCCGAACTTGGCGACGGCGGCCGGTCCGAGTTCCTTCTCGGGTCCGGCGTCGACGACCTCGACGAGCGTGCCCCGGCCGGTGCGCGAGGGTGCGCCCGGGTGGGCCCCCATCCACATCTCCGCCTGCGGCTCGCCGGTCGGTTCGACGCCGAGCAGGTTCGGGATGGCGGTCGGGGAACCCCAGGCGTAGGGGCGGATGGTGTTGTCGAGGCGGTCCATGGGGATCTCTCCGCGTGTCCTGTGAGTGCGTACGTACGCCTGCTGCTCCCGGGCGGCTGCCGCGTGGGCGTCAGGGTGTCCCGGGCATGATCAGGCCCTCGAAGCGAGCGCCAGGTAAACGGCGGCGAAATCCGTGATGGCGATCAGTTCGGCGAGGGTCTCCAGCTCGTCGCCCGCCTCCGGTTCCAGTTCGCTGATCGGGGTGTCGTGGCTGAGGGCCAGGTCGCGGGCGCCCGGGGCGGCGGTGAGGCCGCCGATGGGGCGGTCGCGGAGCAGCACCACGCGCGCGTGGAGGGCGGGTGCTTCCTCGACGCGGTCGCGGAAGAAGTCGTCGGGGTCGGCGCTGGCGGCCAGCGGGCCCGCGAGCAGGGCGCTGTGCGCGGCGAGGGCCTCGGGCAGTTCGGCGACGACGGCGGGGGTGCCGGACAGTTCGGCGAGGGCGGCGGCGAAGCGGCGGCCCGCCGGTCCGGCCGAGACGCCCTCGGTCCAGACGAGGGGGAGCGCGTCGGCGAGTTCGGAGGCCAGGGTCTTGGCGGCGTTGCTGTACGTCGCGATGGCCGGGCCGCAGCGTTCGGCGATGCGGTCGAGGCGGTCGGCGACCTTGCCGAGGGCCTCCGGCGGGGCGGTGAGCACGCCCGCGCGGTCCAGGAGCGCGAGGAGCGGGGTGAGCAGGGCCCACAGGACGCCGGGAGCGGACGCGGCGAAGGGCTCGTCCTGGTCGTACGGGGCGGTCGCCATGGGGACGAACAGGCCGTGCGAGCCGTGTACGGCGTCGGCGAGCGGGGACCTGCTGGGCGCCACGGCGACGACGGTGCAGCCACGGCGGTAGGCCTGCTCGGCGAGGAGGGACAGGCCCGGCTCGGTCCCGTCCGGGGTGGTGATCAGGAGGAGGTCCACGGAGCCGACCCAGCCGGGCAGTTCCCAGCGCAGGGCGCCCGCGGCGGGGGCGACGCCGGTGGGGGCCAGGCGCGTGACCGGGCTGCCGGCGCCGGCGAGCGTGCCGAGGAGGTCGGCCGCGTGGGTGGCGGCGGCGCCCGGGCCGGCGATGAGGACGCCGCGGGGGCGGCCGTCGGGCTTGAGGTCGTTGATGCCTGCCTCGGCGGCGTGGCGGGCGGCCGTGCGGACGCGCGCGCCGGCTTCCGCGGCGCCGCGGAGCAGGTTGCGGTGGTCGGCCTCCGCGAGGCCCTCAGGGGAGTCGAGCAGCGATTCGTCGAGCATGGGGCGGCAGCCTCCGATCGCCGGGGTCCGTTATAGGGGTGTCGTCCTGCCTCGGTGCCCGTTGTGCCGTGGGCTATGTGCACCGGGGGCTCACGTGGGTGTGTCCGCCCGCGTGTCCTACGCGGGGCGGCGGGCCTCGTCGACCAGGAGGACGGGGATGCCGTCGCGGACGGGGTAGGCCAGGGCACAGCTCTGATCGGTGCAGATCAGTTCGGTGTCCTGCTCCTTGAGGGGGGCGTGGCAGGCCGGGCAGGCGAGGATGTCCAGGAGGCCGGATTCGAGGGGCATATGGCTTCTCTTCCAGGGGTCGGAGTGCTGCGGATGTGCCTGGTCAGGGTACCGCCGGTGAGGGTGGGGCGGAGGGGGAAGAAGCTGAGCTCGCGGTCCCGTCAGCCCCTGATGATCGCCAGTGCCTCGTCCCTCACCCGGGCCATCGTCTCCGGGTCCCTCGCTTCCGCGTTCAGGCGCAGCAGCGGCTCCGTGTTGGACGGGCGGACGTTGAACCACCAGTCGGCGGCGGAGACCGTGAGGCCGTCGAGGTCGTCCAGTTCGATGCCCTCGCGGGTCTCGTACGCGGAGCGGATCGCGGCGAGGCGGGCCGCCTGGTCGGTGACCGTGGAGTTGATCTCGCCGGAGCCCGCGTAGCGGTCGTACTGGGCGACTAGGGCGGAGAGCGGGCCTGCCTGGCCGCCCAGGGCCGCCAGGACGTGGAGGGCGGCCAGCATGCCCGTGTCGGCGTTCCAGAAGTCGCGGAAGTAGTAGTGCGCGGAGTGCTCGCCGCCGAAGATCGCGCCCGACCGGGCCATCTCCGCCTTGATGAAGGAGTGGCCGACGCGGGTGCGGACCGGGGTGCCGCCGTTCTCCTTGACGACCTCGGGGACCGACCAGGACGTGATCAGGTTGTGGATGATCATGCCCTTGCCGCCGTGCCTGGCCAGTTCGCGGGAGGCGACCAGCGCGGTGATGGCGGACGGGGAGACCGGCTCGCCGCGCTCGTCGACGACGAAGCAGCGGTCGGCGTCGCCGTCGAAGGCGAGACCCAGGTCGGCGCCCTCTTCGCGGACCCGCTTCCGCAGGTCGACGAGGTTGGCCGGGTCGAGGGGGTTGGCCTCGTGGTTGGGGAAGGTGCCGTCGAGCTCGAAGTACATCGGGACCAGGGTCACCGGCAGGCCGGCGAAGACCTCGGGGACCGTGTGGCCGCCCATGCCGTTGCCCGCGTCGACGACGGCCTTCAGGGGGCGGACGGAGGCCAGGTCGACCAGCGAGAGCAGGTGCGCCGCGTAGTCCGACAACGTGTCGCGGCCGGTGATCGTTCCCGTCTTCGCGGTCGGCTCCGGGGCGCCCGACTCGCTCCAGCCCTCGACGAGTTCGCGGATCTCCGCGAGGCCGGTGTCCTGGCCGACCGGGGCTGCGCCCGCGCGGCACATCTTGATGCCGTTGTACTGCGCCGGGTTGTGGGAGGCGGTGAACATGGCGCCCGGCAGGTCCAGCGCGCCCGAGGCGTAGTACAGCTGGTCCGTCGAGCACAGGCCGATCTCCGTCACGTCGGCGCCCTGCGCGGCGGCCCCGCGCGCGAAGGCGCGCGACAGGCCCGGCGAGGAGGGCCGCATGTCGTGCCCGGTCGCGATGGCGCTCGCACCGGTGACCCGGACGAAGGCCGCCCCGAAGAGCTCGGCCAGGGACTCGTCCCACTGGTCCGGGACGACCCCGCGTACGTCGTACGCCTTCACGACCTGCGACAGATCAGCAGCCACGGCCAACCTTCCTGAAAAAGTACTGTCGGTCGGCCCAAACTACCCGCCCCCACTGACAGCGCGCTGGGCGGAGGCCGGGTGGACGCCGGGTGGGCGCCCGGGCGTCGTCTCAGGTCAGGGCAGCATCCAGCCCAGGACCGGCGTGCTCTGGCCGACCACGATCAGGCACATGACCAGCAGCAGGCCCAGGCTCCACGGCAGTACCTTGCGCAGCAAGTCGCCCTCCCGGCCCGCCAGTCCGACGGCCGCGCAGGCGATGGTGAGGTTCTGCGGGGAGATCATCTTGCCGAGGACACCGCCGGAGCTGTTGGCGGCGGCCAGCAGGTCGGGGGAGAGTCCCGACTCGCGGGCGGCGGTCACCTGGAGGGCGCCGAAGAGGGCGTTGGCCGAGGTGTCGGATCCGGTCACGGCGACTCCGAACCAGCCGAGGACGGGTGAGAGGAACGCCAGTCCGGCTCCGGCCGCCGCGACGAAGTGGCCGATCGTCGCCGCCTGGCCGGAGAGGTTCATGACGTAGGCGAGCCCCAGTACGGAGGTCACGGTCAGGATCGCGAAGCGCAGCTCGTGAACGGTCGCGAGCCACTCCTTGACCGCCACGCGCGCGTTCACCCCGATGACGGCGGCCGTGCAGATGCCGGCGAGGAGCACCAGCGTCCCGCCGGTCGACACGATCGGCCAGGTGAAGACGTTGCCGCTGACCGGGTCGCCGTCCGGCCCCGCCACGTTCAGGAAGGGCCAGTCGTAGGTCTGGGTGGTCTTGGCGAGCCAGTCCTTGAGAGCCGGTATCTGCGCGACGGAGAAGATCACGACGATCAGCGCGTAGGGGGCGTAGGCGCGCAGGATCTCGCGGGGCGGGTCCTCCTCGTCGAGTTCCTCGCTGCGGGCGCCGGTCAGCACGGAGGCGCGTACGGCCTCGGCGGCGGGCACGCGCGCGTGCGGTACGGCGACCAGGGCGCCGGCGCCGGCCAGGGCGGCGCCGATGTCGGCGAGTTGGGCGGAGACGTAGTTGGAGGCGGCGAACTGGGCGACGGCGAAGGCGACTCCGCACGCCAGGGCGGGCACCCAGGTCTCGCGCAGCCCCCGCCGGCCGTCCACGAGCCAGACCAGCACCAGGGGCACCACGAGGGCCAGCAGCGGCGTCTGACGGCCCACCACGGACGCCACGGAGTCCAGCGGCAGTCCGGTGACCTGGGCGAGCGTGACGACCGGTGTGCCCATCGCGCCGAAGGCCACGGGCGCGGTGTTGGCGACCAGGGCGACGACGGCGGCGCGCACCGGTTCGAAGCCGAGGGCGACCAGCATGACCGCGCTGATCGCGACGGGCGCCCCGAATCCGGCGAGTGCCTCCAGCAGCGCCCCGAAGCAGAAGGCGATGACGAGTGCCTGGATGCGCGGGTCGTCGGAGAGCCGCCCGAAGGACCGGCGCAGGATGTCGAAGTGCCGGGTGCGGACGGTCATCCGGTAGACCCACAGGGCGTTGACGACGATCCACAGGATGGGGAAGAGGCCGAAGACGGCGCCCTGGGCGGCGCTGGAGAGGGTCTGGCCGAGGGGCATGCCGTACGCGAGCCAGGCGACGAGCACGGCGGCGAGGAGGCCGGTCAGGCCTGCCAGGTGCGCTTTCAGGCGGACGCCGCCGAGCAGGACCAGGACGATCACGAGGGGCAGGGCGGCCACGAGGGCGGACACGCCCAGTGAGCCGGCGACGGGTTCCAGTTCCTGGACGTACAACGGGCGCCTCCCCGGTTTCCGTCATGCGAAAGCGATTTCTCGCATCCTCAAACGGAATGGTCATGTCCGCGCCAAGCTCGCGTCAATGGGTGTGCGCGAGACAGCAGCCGAACGGGGCGCTCAGTTGTCGGGGGACCGCAGGACCCGCAGATGACCCCGCCGCGCGACCTCCATCGGGTCGGCCGCACGCCCTCCGCCACCGGCCCCGGCCGCCCGCTCCTGGGGGCGGGCCGCCTCTCGCACGGCGTTGGCAAGGGCTTCCAGGTCGTCACCGCTCGGGCGGGCCGGGGCCGAGCCGTCGAGGAGCCGGACGACCTCCCAGCCGCGCGGGGCGGTGAGGCGCTCGGAGTGCTCGGCGCACAGGTCGTAGCAGTGGGGTTCGGCGTAGGTGGCGAGCGGGCCGAGGACCGCGGTCGAGTCGGCGTAGACGTACGTCAGCGTCGCGACGGCGGGACGGCCGCAGGCGGTGCGCGAACAGCGACGTACAGGGCTCACGATGTTGGACGGTACCGCACTCTTGAGCGGGCCGCGACGACTCTCCATCAGGTCACTCCACCGTGTCGTGTTGTGAAACGCCCCACATGCCCCTTCCGGCCCACCCGGCTGACCTGCCCGGACGCCCGCGTTCAGGATGCCGGACGATCCCGCAAGCGATCAAGAGTCGTCACAAAACCCTCAATTGCCGTGACGTCGCCGGTCTCGGCGGGATACGGAATCAAGCCCAACCTTGGCTGGAATGGTCATGTAACGACATGCCGTGCGGGTCGGCCGGAAGGCGTCCGTGCCGCCGCGCGGTGCCGGGCACGCGCGCGTGGCGGGGACTACCCTTCAGCGGTGATGGACAAGCCCGTAACGCCCCGTGCCGCCGCCCCCGGGCCCCGCCGTCGTGATCGCCACGGCCGGGGCATGCGCGGCCCGATCGCACCGCCGCAGGTGCCGCTCGCCGCGAGCCGCGCGGAGGCGTTCGCGGATCTGGTGCAGGACTCCGTGGAGCGTCTGGAGCGGCGGTGGCCGCAGCTCGCCGACATCGATTTCCTGGTCCTGGAGGTGCCGCGGCTCGACGGGCCCGGCGAGGCCTGGAACGACGAGGCGGTTCCGCTCGGCGGCACGATCAGCGCGCGCGAGGGGCACCCCGCCCGCGTGGTCGTCTACCGGCGGCCGGTCGAGATCCGCACCAAGGGGCGCGACGAGCGGGCGGCGCTGGTGCACGAGGTCGTCGTCGAGCAGGTCGCCGAGCTGCTGGGGCTGACGCCGGAGACGGTGGATCCGCGGTACGGCGAGGACCAGGGCTGAGACCCACGGGGCCGACCCGTACGTCCCCTCCCCGGGCCTGTTACTTCTGCAGCACCGACAGGTCCTCGTCCGCCTCCGGTACCGCCACCGTCCCCCGGTCGTCGGGGAGTGTCTGCACGGTGAAGGCGGGCACGCCGCTCTCGTTCGCCGCCAGGGTGCGGGCGCCGTAGACCGGGCCGCCGGAGACCCGCTCGACCGTGAGGGCGTAGGTGCCCTTGAGGCCGCCCGGGGCCGGGGGCTCGATGTCCTGGGTCGTGCCGGCCTTGATCGTGTACGTCTTCGACACCGGGGTGCCGCCCTCGCTGCCCGCCGAGGCGGTGACCTTGACCGTGGCGGCACGGCCGGGGGCGGTCAGGGACAGGGTGCTGCCCTTGGCGCTGTTGTCCGCGGACGTCGCGCGCGTGCCGACGGGGCGGGTGGCCGGGATGAACGCCGTCTCCTGCTTGTCGCCCTTGCCCCGTACGACCCGCAGGGCCGCCACGACCGGCACGGACTGGTCCGTCGGCGTCAGTACCAGGGAGCCCGCCTCGCCGCGTGTGACGTCGCCGAGGTCGACGGCGGTCGTCATGCCGCCCTTGACGTGCACCGTCTCGTGCCCGGCCGGGGTGATCAGCCCGGAGGGGGAGGCGAGGCGCACCTTCAGGTCCGCGTCGGCGTCGCCGGGGGTGAAGGCGACCAGGCGCACGGAGGTGGCGTCCTTGGGGATGCCGGGCAGGACCAGGCTGCCCGACGGGTCCGTGGACGCGGCCAGCCAGTCGCCGCCGAGCTTGTCGTCCAGGGCCTGGACGGAGGCGCCGACGCGTCCGCTGCGGACGTTGACGTGCACGGTGAGGTTGGTCTGCTCCTCGTCCGTGAGGGTGGACAGCAGGACCGGCTCGCTGGCATGCGGCTGGACGGTGATGCCCTCCCCCACCGTGGACTGAAGGGTGCCGTCCTTGCCGTAGAGCTCGACGTCGACCACGGCGGCCGAGTCGTCGGGGTTCGTCAGGTGGACGTAGTCGGTGCGGTCGGTCGCCGTGCTGGCGCCCGGGAACCAGAAACTCGTGTCCGGAGCCGCGCAGTTGACGCCCTGAAGGCCGCGCCCGGTCCCGGCGGCGACCTCCGTGGTCTCCTGGACGGTCCAGCCGGGCGCGAACCTGCCGTCGGCGGTTCCGACGAGCGCGGGCGCGTCGGAACCCGAGCTGTCCCCGGTGACCGGCTTGCCGGGCTCCTTGGGGGTCAGCACGGGCTTCTCGGCCTTGTCCTTGCCGGACTTCCCGGCGTCCTTGCCCTTGTCGCCGCCCGCGGCCGAGCCGTCCGCCGATGCCTCGGCCGCCGCCTGGAGTTCGGCCTTGCCGCCGCTTTCCGTGCCCTTCGTGACGGGCGTGAAGGACGTGTAGGACGTCTCGGCGAGGTCGGACGTGCTGGGCGCCGGGCACAGCAGGCTCGTGCGCTCCACGGGCAGTTGGGCGGCCGCCTCGGCGGTGGCGTCCGCGCCCGGGGCGTCCGGGGCGGACAGCGCGGCGAATCCGGTGACGGCGGCGAGCGCGGTCACTCCGGCGATCAAGGACAGGGTGGTGCGGTTCACTGCTGGCTCCCGTCGGGACGCTCACTGCCCGTGCCGTGGGGGTTGTGCTGCTCTTGGTCCGGGTCGTACGGCGTGCCGTAGCCCTGGTTGTAGGCCTGGTCGTAGCCGGCCTGGTCGTACGGCGGTGCCTGGGGCGAGCCGCCGTACGCGTACGGGTCGTACTGGCCGCCCTGGTACGGATCCGCCTGGTACTGCCCGCCGTAGGCGTCCGCCGGGTACGGGGTGGCCTGGTACTGGTCGCCGTAGCCCGCGTACTCGCCGCCCGGGTATCCCGCCGCATCCCACTGGCCGTAGTTCTGCTGCTGCGGCACGGCCGCCGGGGGCTGCTCGGGCTGCGGGGGCGGGAACTCCCCGGGACCGGCCGCTCCTTCTGTCTCGGCCTCGGCCTCGGCCTGGGCGCGCAGGCGGCGGGCGCGACGGCCCTCGCCGGCGACCGCCTGGGCCGGGACGACCGGCTCCTCGGGCATGTCGTCGTCGACGTCGCGGCGCCGGCCGGGCAGGGCGAGCACCACGAGGACGACGGCGAGCAGACCCTGCGTCCACAGCCACACGGTGTGGCCGATCGGGTCGTCGTAGGTGACGTCCAGCGTGCCGCCGGTGGCGGGGAGTTCGAAGCCCTGGGCCCAGCCGTCGACCGTGGTGCGGGTCAGCGGCTTACCGTCCAGCGTGGCGGTCCAGCCGTCGGCGGCCGTGTCGGCGAGGCGCAGCACGCGCCCGTCGGCGCCGGTCGGGATCGTGGTGTGGATGTCGACGGGCCCGGCGGCGACGGGCTGCGGGGTGCCGGATCCGGAGGCGGGGACGATGGCGGCGCGCGCGACCTGCCGGTCGATGCGCCACAGCGCGCCGCCGCTCTGCTGGCTGAGCCGGGTCAGGCCGGGCGTGGCGTCCAGGACGCGGGTGACCTCGCGGGGCGCGCCCTGGTGGACGAGGACATAGCGCACGGCGAAGCCGCCGAGCTGGTCGGCCTGGTCGGCGCCGGAGCCGGCGACGAGGTTGGCGACGACCTTGTCGAGCCTGCTGTTCTCGCCGTCGGCCGCGGCGACCTCGCCGTCACCGAGGCGGGCGCCGGAGCCGCGCACGAGCATGTAGCCGACGTGGGCGCCGGACTCGCTGTCGAGCACGAGGGTGCGCGCCTGGTCGCGGCTGCCGCTCTCCTCGGCGACGAACGCGGGGACCTGTGTCGGGTCGCGCCGTTCCAGGGGCCCGTCGGCGCCGCGGATCATCCAGCCGGCGGCGACGAGCAGCGGGCCCGCGGCCGAGGCGAAGGCGATCAGCACGGCGACCGGCTGGCGCCAGCCGAAGCTCTGCTCGGCCACGCGCGCGCGTGCCCCGTCGGCGCCGAGCGCGGCGGCCGCCAGGAGGGCGATGCCGTAGACGAGGGTCGCGGGGCCGGCCCAGGTGGAGCTGTTGGACAGGGCCGCGAGGACGAAGCCCACCAGGGCGACCGCCCAGGCCGTCCGGATGCCCGACTGGCGTTCCGAGCGCAGCAGGGCGGCGAGCGCGGCCAGCACGATGCCGATGAGCATGAGGCCGCTGACGGTGCCGGGGCCGCCCGGGCTGGCGCCGAGCAGGTCGAGGGCGGAGGCGGAGCCGGCTCCGTACTCCAGGCCGGCCTGCTGGAAGAAGCCGAACGGGAGCAGCGACAGCGACCAGGGCGCGAGGACCAGCAGGGGCGTGCCGAGCTGGGCGAGGAACCGCGTCCCGTACGCCGTGATGTCCGTCCGGCGCACGGCCAGCAGCCCCACCCCGAGGAGCAGCGCGACGGGCCACACGATGGGGGTGAACGCGGTGGCGATGGTCAGCAGCAGTGCGTACGCCCAGGTGGCGCGCCAACTGCCCCGCGCGCCCGTGGGGTTCGCCAGGCCGCTGGCCGCGATGCCCGCGCGCGCGATTAGCGGCAGCAGCACGGCCAGGACGGCGGTGCCGAGGCGGCCGCCGGCGAGGGCGCCGGTGGCGGCGGGCAGGAAGGCGTAGACGACGGCCGCCCACGCGCGCAGCAGCCGGGACTCGACCAGCGGGCGGGAGGCGAAGTAGGCGGCGACTCCGGCCAGCGGCACCGAGCAGACGAGCAGGACGGTGACGGCGAGGCCGGTCGAGCCGAACAGCAGGGACGCCAGCATCGCCACGAGCGCGATGTACGGCGGCGCGGAGGAGGTGCCGCCGGCGCCGACGGAGTGCCAGGCGTCCAGGTAGCGCGCCCACAGTGCGGAGGAGTCGGCCGGGGCGGGCAGCAGGGCGCCGCCCGCGAGCGCGCCGCCGCCGAGGAGTTCGCGGCAGGCGAGCAGGGAGACGAGCAGCAGGACGAGGAAGAGCACCGGGCCGGGCTTGCGCGCGATGCGCTTGAGCCGGGCGAACTGCTCGATCTGCAGGAAGTCCGCGTCGTCGCCGCCGGGGCCCGACTCGACGGCACCGCCGTGCCGTCCGGCACCGGAGGCGATCTCGGGGTCGGAGCTGCCGACGAGGTTGCCCGCGACCTGCTCGACGGTCATGCGGACCGTCGCGCCGGGCGGCGGGAACAGCGGCCGCAGCTCGTCCTTGTCGACCTGGGGGGTGCCTCTGCCGCGCCGCCCGGCGAGGATCCGCTCGGGCCGCAGCAGGGTGCCCATGAGGCCGCGGATCTCGTCGACGGCCTGTCCGGGGACCTTGCCGACGAGGTAGGCGACGGTCCGCAGCAGGGTGCCGAGCACCACGCGCAGCAGCACCCAGGGAAGCACGGCCGTACGTGTGTTGACGAGCAGGCTGTAGACGGCGCCGGCCTTGTCGACCTTGTGCGGGGAGGCGGAGGTGCGGCCCACGCAGTCGACGGCGCGGCGCTCCCGGGAGGCCGCCTCGGCGTGCCGGACGACGGCTTCCGGGGCGATCAGCACACGGTGGCCCGCGGCGTGCGCGCGCCAGCACAGGTCGAGGTCGTCGCGCATGAGGGGCAGGTGCCGGTCGAAGCCGCCGAGCCGCTCGAAGATGTCGCGGCGGACGAGCATGCCGGCGGTGGACACCGACAGCACGGTCCGGACGTGGTCGTGCTGCCCCTGGTCCTGCTCGCGGCGGTCCAGGCCGGTCCAGCGGCGGCCGGAGTTGGCGATGGAGACGCCGACCTCCAAAAGCTGCCGCCGGTCGTACCAGCCGCGGAGCTTGGGGCCCACGACGGCCACGTCGTCGCGGCCCAGCTCGTACTCGTTGTCCACGACGCGCAGGAGCTGGGCCAGGGCGTCGGGCTCCGGGGCGCAGTCGTCGTGCAGCAGCCACAGCCACTGCACCGGCTCGCCGTGCGGGAGCTCGGGCATGTCGTAGGCGTCGTCCCGCCACGAGCGCGTGACCGGGTCCCAGCCGCTGGGTCGCTTCAGGTACGGCAGTTCGTCCGGGGTGAGGACCGGGGCGCTGCGGCCGCACTCCTCGACGGCCTGGCCGAAGCCGGTACGGCGGGCGAGGTGCAGGACCCGGTCGGCGCCGAGCGCGTCGGTGACCAGCCGGGCGGAGGCGTCCGCGCTGCCGGTGTCGGCCCCCATCGCGTACTGGACGGGGCGCTCCTGGCCGAGCAGCCCGGCGAGCGCGTCGGGCAGCCAGCGGGCGCCGTCGTGGGAGACGAGGACCGCGGTCACCACATGACGCGGGAACTCGGGTGGGTGGGCCGGGTCAAACACGGCTGAGGCAGCGCTGTCGTGATGAGCTGCCGAGTGGCTGTGCACGGACATCGAGGTACGGGCCCCGGTTCGGTGGACTGCGGTGGACACCTGCGACCGGCGGGGGCCGCGGGGCGTCTCGGACGAGCGCCCACACTATCGGCTGGCAGCAAGGCGGCCCGCCGCCTGTGGATAACCCACCGGCGACGGGCCGTTCACGAACCAGGGTCCGGTCAGACCGCGGCCTTCTTCAGCCGGCGGCGCTCCCGCTCGGACAGGCCGCCCCAGATACCGAAGCGCTCGTCGTTGGCGAGGGCGTACTCGAGGCACTCGGAGCGGACCTCGCAGGAGAGACAGACCTTCTTGGCCTCCCGGGTCGAGCCGCCCTTCTCGGGGAAGAAGGACTCGGGGTCGGTCTGGGCGCACAGCGCGCGCTCCTGCCAGCCGAGTTCCTCGTCCGCGTCGTCGACCAGCAGTTGCTGCACCAGCTCGGTCATGTGCGCCCCTCGTCTGTTCTTTTCCGCGTCCCCGTGATGTAGCCGTTACCGATTGCGGCTGAACGACACGAGTGAAATTACAAGTGTGCTGCTCCGGGCGAGTCAAGCCGAGATCTGCTATTGAGCCCCTTATTCACTCTGCGGAACCAAGGCCGTGCGGAAAGTGTTCAAATCGGCATAAAGCTTGACGCGCAGACGGAGCCCGCGAGAGGCCCCACTGTCAGCCGGGCCCCGTACGGACCTGTACGGAGGAGGACGCCCAGGAGTTCGATCTCGTTCCGGCACTCACGTCAAAGCGAATCTGATCACAGTCTGATCACGAGTGCGCAACGAGGTTTGTGCGCCCGGTGGACGCCATGTGTCCCGGCCGGGCCATGAACAAACCTTTCATCTGAGTGAACGACCGGATGAGGTGAACCTCGTCCCACATACCGGGTGCCGAGTTGACACTGGGAGGTGTGACCCGGTGTCCTAGTGGGCATGCTCGCGAACTTGGCACTCGCCTCGACCCGCACCGCCGGGTCCCACGGTGCTGCCCGCGCTCGCTGTAGCTGTCGCTGTTCCAGCTGTTGAGCCACACCCGCTCCAGCTGAAGGCCGAGCCACCAGTCCCTCGGCCCTTGTTCCCTCTGACCCACTTTCACTGAGGAACCACGCACCCCATGAACAGCGACAGCGACCTCCAGATCGCCGGCGACATCCTCGAAGTCCCGCACCTGCTCCAGGTGGAGCGCGAGCACCCGGCCACCGTCGCCGAGTTCGTCGGACTCGCCCGCTCCATCGCCGCCGACCGCTCCCAGTGGGAGCACCTCGTCCGCTACGACGCGGCCAGCCGCTGGTACCACCGGCTGCGCACCGGCCCGGGCTACGAGGTGTGGCTGCTGTCCTGGGTGCCCGGGCAGGGCAGCGGGCTGCACGACCACGGCCGCTCCTCCGGTGTGCTGACCGTGCTGGACGGCACGCTGACGGAGCGCACGGAGCGGGGCACGCGCGCGTTGCGAGCGGGCGCGCAGCGCGTGTTCGCGCCGGGGTATGTACACGAGGTCGTGAATGACGCACTCGAGTCGGCGGTGAGTCTGCACGTCTACTACCCGGGGCTGACGCAGATGCCGATGCACACCGCCCCGCACTGCGAGGCGGCCCGTACAGAGCCGGGCGCCCTCACCGCCTGACCGGTTGTCGTAAGGGCCTGCAAGACTGTCCCACCCGTCACCCGACCACCACCCCTCAACGAGTCAGCCTGGCGGCTGACACACTGCTTCAATGCGCATTGTGGTTCTGGCAGGCGGCATCGGTGGTGCCCGGTTCCTGCGTGGTCTGAAGCGGGCCGTGCCGGACGCGGACATCACGGTCATCGGCAACACCGGGGACGACATCCACCTCTTCGGGCTGAAGGTCTGCCCGGACCTCGACACGGTGATGTACACGCTCGGCGGCGGCATCAACGAGGAGCAGGGCTGGGGTCGTGCCGAGGAGACCTTCCATCTCAAGGAGGAGCTCGCGGCGTACGGCGTCGGGCCCGAGTGGTTCGGCCTGGGCGACCGGGACTTCGCCACGCACATCGTGCGGACGCAGATGATCGGCGCCGGGTACCCGCTGAGCGCGGTGACGGAGGCGCTGTGCGAGCGCTGGAAGCCGGGCGTGCGGCTGATCCCGATGTCCGACGACCGCGTCGAGACCCACGTGGCGGTCGAGATCGACGGTGAGCGCAAGGCGATCCACTTCCAGGAGTACTGGGTGCGGCTGCGCGCCTCGGTACCCGCCGAGGCGATCGTGCCGGTGGGCGCCGACCAGGCGAAGCCCGCTCCGGGTGTCCTGGAGGCCATCGCCGAGGCGGACGTGATCCTCTTCCCGCCGTCCAACCCGGTCGTGTCGATCGGCACGATCCTCGCCGTGCCCGGCGTCCGGGAGGCGATCGCCGACGCCGGAGTGCCGGTGATCGGCCTGTCCCCCATCGTCGGCGACGCGCCCGTGCGGGGCATGGCCGACAAGGTGCTGGCCGCCGTGGGCGTCGAGTCGACCGCGGCGGCGGTGGCCGAGCACTACGGCTCGGGCCTGCTGGACGGCTGGCTCGTGGACACGGTGGACGCGGGCGTGGTGGGGCAGGTCGAGACGGCCGGGGTGCGCTGCCGGGCCGTGCCGCTGATGATGACCGACACCGACGCGACCGCGCGGATGGCCCAGGAGGCGCTGACGCTGGCGGAGGAGGTGCGGGGAGCTTGAGCGAGGAGGTCTCGGACCTGCGGCGGGACGTCGACGGGTACCGGGTGTGGGCCGTGGCCGGGCTGCCCGAGGTCGCGGCGGGGGACGATCTGGCCAAGCTGATCGCGGCCGCCGAGCCCGGTCTGGCCGACGGGGACGTGCTGCTCGTCACGTCGAAGATCGTGTCCAAGGCGGAGGGCCGGATCGTCCAGGCGGCCGACCGGGAGGCGGCCATCGACGCGGAGACGGTACGGGTGGTGGCCCGGCGCGGCGCCCTCCGGATCGTCGAGAACCGGCAGGGCCTCGTCATGGCCGCGGCCGGGGTCGACGCATCCAACACCCCTTCCGGGACCGTGCTGTTGCTGCCCGAGGACCCGGACGCGTCCGCCCGCGCGATCCGTGACGGACTGCGGGACACCCTCGGTGTCGAGGTCGGTGTCGTCGTCACCGACACGTTCGGGCGGCCCTGGCGCGCGGGGCTCACGGATGTCGCGATCGGCGCGGCCGGAGTGCGCGTACTCGACGATCTGCGCGGGGGCACCGACGCCTACGGCAATCCGCTCAGCGCCACCGTCGTCGCCACGGCCGACGAACTCGCCTCCGCGGGCGACCTGGTCAAGGGCAAGGCGGCCGGGCTGCCGGTAGCCGTCGTACGCGGGCTCCCGGACGTGGTCGTGGGGGACGACGGCGGAGAGGGTGCGCGGGCCATGGTGCGCGGCGCGCGCGACGACATGTTCCGGCTCGGCACGTCGGAGGCGGTACGGCTGGCGGTGACCCAGCGGCGTACGGTCCGGGCCTTCACGGACGAGCCCGTCGACCCCGGTGCCGTACGGCGGGCCGTGGCCGCGGCCGTGACGGCGCCCGCGCCGCACCACACCACACCGTGGCGGTTCGTGCTGCTGGAGTCCGAGGAGTCGCGGGCGCGGCTGCTCGACGCCATGCGGGACGCCTGGATCGCCGATCTGCGACGGGACGGCAAGACGGAGGAGTCCATCGCCAAGCGGGTGCGGCGCGGGGACATCCTGAGGAAGGCGCCGTACCTCGTCGTCCCCTGCCTGGTCATGGACGGCTCGCACACCTACGGCGATCCGCGGCGGGACGGTGCGGAGCGGGAGATGTTCGTGGTCGCCGCGGGCGCCGGTGTGCAGAACCTCCTGGTCGCGCTGGCCGGGGAGCGGCTGGGGTCGGCATGGGTGTCGTCGACGATGTTCTGCCGGGACGTGGTGCGCGAGGTACTGGGGCTGCCGGCGGACTGGGATCCGATGGGCGCGGTGGCGGTCGGGCATCCGGCGGAGGAACCGCGACCGCGGCCGGAGCGGGACGCGGGGGCGTTCATCGAGGTGCGGTGAGTGGAGCGGGGCGGCGTCTACGCTCGTAGGGCTGCTCCTCTCATCCATCCCGGTCAGTCATCCCGGCGACTTCGTTCAGGGGCCTTGTTCATGGCAGGACGGTTCACTCCCCGGCCCACGCGTACAACGGTGCGCGGCGGGCATGTCGCCGTGGGCGGGAGCGTGCCCCGGCAGGCGGCGAAGCCGGGGCGGGTGCGCGACTGGGTGCCGGACGGGCCGCTGGATCTCGGTCTGGTGCTCGGGCCGCTGCGGCGCGGGCCGGGTGATCCGACGTTCCGGACGACACCGGACGGGTCGGTGTGGCGGACCGCTCTCACCCCTGCCGGGCCCGGGACGCTACGGGTGCGCGCGGCCGGCGGTGGGGTGCGCGGGGAGGCCTGGGGGCCCGGGGCCGAGTGGCTGCTGGAGCGGTTTCCGGAGCTGCTCGGGGCCGCGGATGATCCGTCCGCGTTCGTGCCGCGGCACCGGCTGGTGGCGTTGACCCGGCATCGGCGGCCGGGGCTGCGGCTGACGCGGAGCGGGCTGGTGCTGGAGTCGCTGATTCCGTCGATTCTCGAGCAGAAGGTCACGACCGATGAGGCGTATCGGGCGTGGCGGTTGCTCGTGCGGAAGTTCGGGGAGCCGGCGCCGGGGCCCGTGCCCGGGCCGATGTATGTGATGCCGGGGCCTCGGAAGTGGGCGTTGATTCCGTCGTGGGAGTGGCATCGGGCCGGGGTCGACAACAAGCGGGCGTCGACGATTCTGCGTGCGGTTCGGGTGGCCGGGCGGTTGGAGGAGGCGGCCGGGATGGAGCCGGGGGCGGCTCGGGCGCGGCTGGAGGTCGTGCCGGGGGTCGGGCCGTGGACGTCGGCGGAGACGGTGCAGCGCAGTCATGGGGCGGCGGATGAGGTGACGGTGGGGGATCTGCATCTGCCGCGGATCGTGGGGTGGGCGTTGGGTGGGGATCGGGATGCGGATGACTCCGTGATGCTGTCGTTGTTGGAGCCGTATGCGGGGCAGCGGCATCGGGCGGCTCGGTTGGTTCTGCTGAGTGGGCGGGTGCCGGGGCGTAGGGCGCCGAAGATGCCTCGGTGGGATATCGGGGAGCTGTGAGGGGCTGCCCGTTGTGTGGTGCCCCGCGTCGGTGCTGGGGGCGGGTGGGTCCGCAGCCCGGCGGAGCGGGGTGCCGCTGCGCCCACCCGTGCCGCCCTTAGCGGCACGATTGCCCGCAGCTGAGTTACTGGTCCGACGAGAAGCGGACCGCTCCTGCTGGGATTTGGGTGTCGCACCAGATGCGGGTGCCCTCCAGGAGTTCGTTGTCGGGGCCGATGGTCGCGCCGTCGCCTATGACCGAGCCGGTGAGGACGGTGCGTTCGCCGACTCGGGCTCGGGCTCCTATGAGGGAGTCGGTGATGACCGCGCCGGGTTCGATCACGGCGCCCGGCATGATCGTGCTGCCGAAGATCCGCGCGCCCTCCGCGACGAAGGCGCCCTCCCCCACCACCGTGCCGCCCGACAGCTTCGCGTCGGCCGCGACCGTCGCCGTCGGCAGCACCAGGCGGTCGCCGCAGCGGCCGGGAACGGCGGGCGACGGGGCCCGGCCGAGGACCAGGTCCGCCGAGCCCCGGACGAACGCCGCCGGTGTGCCGAGGTCCAGCCAGTACGTCGAGTCGACCATGCCCTGGAGGTGGGCTCCGGCGGAGAGGAGGTCGGGGAAGGTCTCCCGTTCCACCGACACCGGCCGGCCCAGCGGGATCGTGTCGATGACCGAGCGGCGGAAGACGTACGCCCCCGCGTTGATCTGGTCGGTGACGATCTCCTCGGGGGTCTGCGGCTTCTCCAGGAACGCCAGGACCCTGCCCGTGTCGTCCGTGGGGACCAGGCCGTAGGCACGCGGGTCCGTGACCTTCGTGAGGTGCAGGGAGACGTCCGCGCCCGTCGTCTCGTGGGTGTCCACCAGGGCCCGGATGTCCAGGCCCGTCAGGATGTCGCCGTTGAAGATCAGGACCGGGTCGTCGGGGCCGGAGTTCAGCCGGGAGGCGACGTTGCGGATGGCGCCGCCCGTGCCGAGGGGCTCCTCCTCCGTCACGTACTCCAGGTGCAGGCCCAGTGCGGACCCGTCACCGAAGTACGGCTCGAAGACCTCGGCCAGATAGGACGTGGCCAGGACGATGTGCTCGACGCCCGCCGCTCTCGCTCTCGCGAGCTGGTGCGTGAGGAAGGGCACCCCGGCCGCCGGGACCATGGGCTTGGGCGTGTGCACCGTGAGCGGGCGCAGCCGGGTGCCCTTGCCGCCGACCAGGAGGATCGCTTCTGTCACGTGTCGTCTCTGCTTCCTGCCGGGACCGGCCGAACTGTCTTTCGGCCGGTCAGTGTATGCAGACCGTTCCGTGGCGCCTTCGCTGGCCGTGCGGCATTCCGCTCCCCTGTCCCCCGACGGCGGTGAACGTGTTCTCAGCGGCCCTGGTAGCGGGCCGCCTTGGAGCGGGCCGAGCCGAGCTTGCCGTAGAGCTTCCGTCCCGGGCAGGCCGTCTTGAAGCCGTCTCGGTGACCGGAGATCACGTTCAGTCGTACCTTCTTACCTTTGCGGTAGAGATTGCTGCCAGCCGACTTCAGGTAGGTCTTGCCCCGCGGATTCATCCGGTACAGGCCCAGCTTCCACGCCGTGACCCGGGCGATGGCCTTGACGGCGGCGGACGACGGCTTCTTGGCTCCGTACGATCCGATGACGGCGATGCCCATGCTGTTGCTGTTGAAACCAAGGGTGTGCGCGCCGAGGACCGGCCTCGCCACGCCACCCGCGCGGCCCTCGTAGATCTTTCCGCACTTGTCGATGAGGAAGTTGTAGCCGACGTCCCGCCAGCCCATGCTCTTGACGTGGTAGCGGTAGATACTGCGGATGAGTGACGGGGACTGCGAGCAGTTGTACTTGTTGCCGCTGGCCGTGTGGTGCACGAAGGCGGCCTTGACCTTCTTCGTGTAGACGAATTTCCGCTCCCGCAGCCCCTCGTTCGCGCCCCAGCCGCGACGCGTGACGATACGCGGGCGCGGGCCGACGTACGGCCTCGCCCGCTTGCGGTCCACCGACTCGCCGGCACGGAGGGTGTAGAACTCGCGCTCGGTCGCCGCGCGGCTCAGTGCCGTGATCTCGGTGGCGCCGAGGGGAGCGAGGTCCGCGTTGGCGGCGGAGGCGTCGGTCGCGGCGGAGGCCTCGGTGTTCAGGCCACCGGTGCGGGGGCTGTCCACGGGGCCGCCGGGGAGTGCCTCGTCGCCCTCGCCGGGGTCTACGAGTTCCAGACGGAGGCCGGAGGGGAGCGAGGGGGCGGCGACCGCGATGCTGCGGCCGCCTGTGCCCTTGAGCTCCGAACGGACCCGGAGTTCCACGCCGTCGGAGTCGCCCACCCACAGCGGTGCCGTGGCGCCGCGTACGCGGCCCGAGGTGCTCTCGGGGGTGCCCAGGTCGGCCGCGTGGTCGGCGTTGTGCGTCTCCACGTCCTGCCAGCCCGACCAGGTGCCGGTGCCGGCGGCGCGGGTGCGGACATGGACGCGGCCGTGCAGTTCGGCATGGGGGTCGTCCCAGATGACGCCGACGAGGGAGAAGCGGCGTACGGCACGGCGGGACAGGCCCTGTTCGGCGGCGGCCGAGGCCGACGCGGAGGGGGTGGCTCGGTTGCGGGTGAGGGGTTCGAGGGGGAGGGACTGGGTGCTGCCGGAGGCGTACGGTTCGGCCCCGCGCCGGGCGGTCATGGCCGGTTCCGGCGTCCCCGCGTGGGGCGCGGGTCTCGCGGCCGTGGCGGCCTCGGTGGTCGGCACCGGTCTCGCCGTCGCCGCGAGGGCGGGCGGGGTGAGGGGAAGGGCCAGAGCGGCCGCACAGGTGACACCGATCGAGGAAGCAAGGAATCCACGCATGCCCCTGATCTTTGGCATAACCCTATAAGTCTGTCCATTTGGGATTTGACGGACTGTCGGCATGGATTCGGCCGAACCGGTGGTGAACGCATGGCGGGGCGGTGGCCGGGCCGTTGGGTGGAGGCCGGTGCGCCGCGTACGCTTGCGCGGGTGAACGCCACCGATCGCACCCCCGCCGACCTGCTGGGTTCCGCGCTCGCCGCGGATCCGGGACGCCCCCTGGTGACCTTCTACGACGACGCCACCGGCGAACGCGTCGAACTGTCCGTGGCCACCTTCGCCAATTGGGTGGCCAAGACCGCGAATCTGCTCCAGGACGAGCTGTCCGTCGAGCCCGGGGACCGGGTCGCGCTGCTGCTGCCCGCGCACTGGCAGACGGCGGTGTGGTTGCTCGCGTGTGCGTCGGTCGGTGTGGTCGCGGACGTGTCCGGGGACGCCGGGGCCGCCGATGTCGTGGTGAGCGGGCCGGACGGGCTGGAAGCGGCCCGGGCGTGTTCCGGGGCGCGGATCGCGATGGCGCTGCGGCCGCTCGGGGGGCGGTTTCCGCAGACTCCCGAGGGGTTCGTCGACTACGCGGTGGAGGTGCCGGGGCAGGGGGACCGGTTCGTGCCGTACGCGCCCGTGGATCCGGAGGAGCCCGCGCTGATCGTGGCGGGGCGGGAGTTCAGCGGGGCCGAGGTGGTCGAGCGGGCCCGGGCTGGGGCGACGGAGCTGGGGCTGACCGGGCCCGGGTCGCGGATCCTGTCGGGGTTGCCGTACGACACGTGGGAAGGGTTGAACGCGGGGCTGTACGGGCCGTTGGCCACGGGGGGTTCCGTGGTGCTGTGCCGGAACCTGGTGTTGGCGGGGGGCGAGGTGCTGGACAAGCGGGTGGAGAGTGAGCGGGTTACGGCGCTTGCCCGGTAGGCCGTTTCTTGGTGCTGGGCGTTTCCGCTGAGGGCGGGTGGGTCCGCAGCCCGGCGGTGCGGGGTGCCGCTGCGCCCACCCGTGCCGCCCCTGGCGGCACGCATGCCCGCAGCTCGACGGCGATTGCCCGCAGCTAGGCGGCCGGCGCCCCCCGTTCGGCCCATCCCCACCCCTCCCCCGCCCCCCATCCACGCCACAGTCGTAGGAGCAGTGCGCGCGCACGTTCGTACGTCGTGAGGGGTGGTCCCTGTCGTGGCCGACACCGGTGGTGGGTCCTTGCGGAGGCTTGGGCCGGGTGCGGGGGCCTCGGCCGGTGGGCGGGGGCTGGCGCGGCGGCGCCGGCGGCGGTGGGTGCGGTACACGGCGTTCGGGATCACCGGCGTCGTCGTGGCGGCCGCCGGGGCCGGATGGGCCGTGTACGCGAAGCTCAGCGGGAACATCACGCCCGACGAGGCCGCCGCAGCCGAGCTCTCACGGTACGAGAAGGAGCGGCCCACCTCGCTGGTCAAGGACGCGCGGAACATCCTGCTGATCGGCTCGGACTCGCGCGAGGGCGACGACAACGCCCGCTACGGCCGGGACTCAGGGACCGAACGGTCGGACACCACGATCCTGCTGCACCTGTCCGCGGGCCGGAGCAGCGCCACCGCCGTCTCCCTGCCCCGCGACCTGATGGTGGAGCTGCCGGGCTGCCGGCGCCCGGACGGGTCCCGCAGCGCGCCGCGGTTCGCGATGTTCAACCAGGCCTTCCAGCTCGGCGGTTCGGCCTGCACCATCCGGACCGTCGAGAAGCTCACCGACGTCCGCGTCGATCACCACGTCGTCGTCGACTTCCACGGCTTCAAGGAGATGGTCGACGCGGTCGACGGCGTCGAGGTGTGCCTGCGGGAGCCGGTCGACGACCGGGCCGCCAAGCTGAGGCTGCCCGCGGGCCGCGTGACGCTCAACGGCGAGCAGGCCCTCGGCTACGTCCGCGCCCGTAAGACCCTGGGCGACGGCAGCGACACGGAGCGGATGGAACGGCAGCAACGATTCCTCGGCGCACTCGTCAACAAGGTGCGCAGCAATGACGTCCTGC
Organism: Streptomyces sp. NPDC056948; assembly: GCF_042674225.1. Lineage (NCBI taxonomy): Bacteria > Bacillati > Actinomycetota > Actinomycetes > Kitasatosporales > Streptomycetaceae > Streptomyces > Streptomyces sp. NPDC056948. The sequence goes on along the minus strand of NZ_JBHUQX010000094.1, from coordinate 936 downwards.
TGAATCCGGTGAAGCTCTATCCCGTGCTGGACGCCGCCACGTCCTCTCTCACAACGGACCCGGATCTCGCCAGCCTCCGCGGTTTGTACGAACTCGTGCGCGGCCTGCGCGACATCCCCATGGAACAAGTGCAATTTCTGACCGTCCCCCGGGAGTCGTATGCGTACGACGCCAATCGCGACCAACTCGTGGAGCCCGCGGCGGACAGGCTGTTCGAGCGGCTGCGGACGGACGCTCCGGTGGTGGTCGCGGGGGACGCACCGGGAAGTTCCGCCCCGCCGAGGCCTGCCGATTCGCGTGACGGGTCGCACGGGGATCCGTATCCGGGTCCGTTCACGAAATCCGCCGTCACGGTTTCTCCTCCACCCACGTTCCGTGGAAACACGGCAGCCGAGGACACCTGCGAGTAAAGCGGACACCAAGGCCGCCTCAAGGTAACGCGCTCTTCAGCCGGAAAATGGGCGAATTGCCCAGGTGTAGGGACGTGGACTTCGTCACCGTCGTCGCTCGACGCTGAACTGGGCGGTTAGTGTGAGCGGCCCCGGTGCGCCCGGCTCTGAGGACGGTCCTGAGAACGCGCACTGTGTGACCGAGACCGAGCGCCTTGGAGGGGTAGGCGCCGCGTGCCCCGACGGAGGAATCAGACAACCGTGGACGCGCAAGGCCGTGGGCGGGCGGACGACATCGATCCCGCAGACCAGTGGGTGCTCAACCCGAACACCGGCGAATACGAAATGCGACTGCCCCCTTCCGCACCGCAGTCGGGTGTCCCGGGGCCCCGCAAACCACCGGCCTCCGCTACGGACCCGTCGGCACTCGGCACCACGCAGCCGCTCGGCCGTACCGAGGCGCCCGGCCGCCCGCGGCCCGAGACGCACGGCCGTGCGGTCCCGCCGCCGCGCAGGCGGCGCGGGGCTCCGGCGCCGGAGGAACCGC
>NZ_JBHUQX010000093.1:0-24368 GCF_042674225.1 Streptomyces sp. NPDC056948 | reverse complement strand
ACGGAAGGACTGCTCGTACCACCCGGCCACGGCCGGGTGGTACAGGCCCCCGCCCAGCACGTCACCTTCAAGGTGACCGGCTCGCACTCGCGCATGGCCTCCACCTTCGAGGTGGTCGTACCGCCGGGCTTCGACGTCGGCGCCCATGTGCACACCCGCAGCGAGGAGTTGTTCTATGTACTCGAAGGCGAGCTGGATGTCCTCGCCTTCGAACCGCGCATCCGCACCCCCGACAACTGGCAGAAGTGGGAGTCCACTTCGGGCAGCCGGGTGGTGCGCGCGACGCCCGGAACGGTGATCGTCGTCCCCCCGGGCTGCCCGCACGCGTTCGCCAACCCGACGGACGAGCCCGCGAAGATGTTCTTCCAGGCGAGCCCGCCGCCGGATCACGAGCGGTACTTCGAGGAACTGCTGGAGATCCTGGGCAGCGGGGGCCCGCCGGATCACGCGGCCATCGAGGAGTTGCGGGCGCGGTACGACATCGAGCAGCTCACGCCGCTCAGACATCGTTAGCGGATGGGCGTGCCGGCCAGGGTGCGGGCGATGACCAGTCGCTGGATCTCGCTCGTGCCCTCGAAGATCGTGTAGATAGCGGCATCGCGGTGCATCCGCTCCACCGGGTACTCCCTGGTGTAGCCGTTGCCGCCCAGGATCTGGATCGCCTGGCCGGTGACCTTCTTGGCCGTCTCGCTCGCGAACAGCTTGGACATCGAGCCCTCGGCGGCGGTGAACGGCTTGCCGTTGACCGCCATCCAGGAGGCGCGCCAGACGAGGAGCCGGGCCGCGTCGATGGACGTCCGCATGTCGGCGAGCTGGAAGGCGACACCCTGGTTGTCGATGATCGGCCGGCCGAACTGCTCACGGGTCTTCGCGTAGTCCAACGCGACCTCGTACGCGGCCCGGGCGGTACCGACCGCCATGGCCCCGACCGCGGGGCGAGAAGCCTCGAACGTGGCCATCGCCGCGTTCTTCACGCGCTCCCCGCCCTGCTTGGCCTTCTCCCGGGCACGGGCGAGCCGCTCGTCCAGCTTCTCCTTGCCGCCGAGCAGGCAGGAGCCGGGAACGCGCGCGTTGTCCAGGACGACCTCGGCGGTGTGCGAGGCACGGATGCCGTGCTTCTTGAACTTCTGCCCCTGGGCCAGACCCGGTGTGCCCGCCGGGACGATGAAGGACGCGTGTCCCTTGGAGCCGAGCTCCGGGTCGACCACCGCGACCACGACATGGACGTTGGCGATGCCGCCGTTGGTCGCCCAGGTCTTGGTGCCGTTGAGCACCCACTCGTCCTTGGCCTCGTCGTACACGGCCCGCGTCCGCATGGAGGCCACGTCGGAGCCGGCGTCGGGCTCGGAGGAGCAGAAGGCGGCGACCTTGACATCGTTGGCGTCGCCGTACATCTGGGGGATCCAGGTGCCGATCTGCTCCTCGGTGCCGTTGGCGAGGACGCCGACGGCGGCGAGGCCGGTGCCGACGATGGACAGGGCGATGCCCGCGTCCCCCCAGAAGAGCTCCTCCATCGCCATGGGGATCCCGAGGCCGGTGGGGTCGAAATACTGCTGGGCGTAGAAGTCCAGGGAGTAGATGCCGACCTTGGCGGCCTCCTGGATGACCGGCCAGGGAGTCTCCTCACGCTCGTCCCATTCGGCGGCCGCGGGTCGGATCACATCGGCGGCGAAGCCGTGCAGCCAGTCCCGGACCTCCTTCTGTTCGTCGTTGAGATCCATGGTGAACTCGGCCATGTCGTCCCCTCCAGCGGCGGCACACGTGCATGTTACTTGCGGTAACACCATCCTGTTACCGGTGGGTAGTCGAAGTCAACTCCTACCGACCGGTCGGCACCCGTTCGATGTCCGGTGCATGCTTGGGTGTTAGTTTGCGCTGGCGTCATCGAATCAGCACGGGTGGGGAGAGCACATGGACACCACGCAGCGGACCGATCAGCAACGGTCCGCCGACCGCCGGCGGCGTGAGCTGCTGGAGGCCGCCGACCGGGTGGTGCTGCGTGACGGCCCGCAGGCCTCGATGAACGCGATCGCCGCGGAGGCCGGCATCACCAAGCCGATTCTGTATCGGCACTTCGGCGACAAGGGCGGACTTTACGCGGCCCTTGCCAAGCGGCACACGGACGCGTTGCTGGACTCACTGCGAGCGGCGCTCGACGCGCCGGCGGACCGGCGGGAGCGGGTCGAGGCGACGTTGGACACGTACCTCGCGGCGATCGAGTTGCGGCCCCAGGTGTACCGGTTCCTGATGCATCCGGCGGAGGGGGGCCAGCCGGGGGATCAGGGGTTCGATGTCGGTAAGCACAGTGCGCCGTTGTTGCGGCGGATGGGTGAGGAACTCGCGCAGGTCATCGAGGACCGGCTGGATCTCGGACCGGGCGGGCAGCAGCTCGCGCGGGTGTGGGGGCATGGGATCGTCGGCATGATGCACGCCGCCGGGGACTGGTGGCTGGGGGAACGGCCCTGTTCTCGTGCCGAGTTGGTGCGGAGTCTGGCTGATCTGTTGTGGGGGCGGCTTGCGGCTGCGGGTGACAAGGTCGGCAGTCCCGGGTTCTGACCGTTGTTTCTCGGCTGACGGCCGGTGGGGGTATTCGCGCAGTTCCCCGCGCCCCTGAGGAACTACTCAGCTCGGCGCCAAGAAGCCCGGGCCACCTGGCGCATCAGCTTGCGGTGGCGCCGGCCGCTCAGGTGGTCCGCGTAGACGCGGCCTTCCAGGTGGTCGCACTCGTGCTGCAGGCAGCGGGCGAAGAAGCCCGTGCCGTGGACGGTGACCGGGTCTCCGGTCACCGTGAAGCCCTCGACCACCGCGTGGTCGTAACGTTCCGTGCCCGCTTCCAGGCCCGGCAGGGACAGGCAGCCCTCCGGGCCACGGAGGACCACTCCGTCGGCCTCAACCAGGCGCGGATTGACCACGTGACCCAGGTGGCGCACCTCCTCGTCGTCCGGGCAGTCGTAGACGAAGACCCGCAGCGACTCGCCGATCTGGTTGGCGGCGAGGCCGACGCCCTGGGCGGCGTACATGGTCGCGAACAAATCCTCGACGAGCCGGGCCAGTTCGGGCCCGAAGTCGGTGACCTCCGCGCAGGGCGTGTGCAGGAGCGGCTCGCCGTGCAGCGTGAGGGGCCTCACGCGGCCGCGGGCACCGGGGATGGGGCTGTGTCGCATGGCGGCAAGAGTAAGGTCCATGTCGGTCCGCGCCTCCCACACGAGTTCGCCACAGTGCCGCGGTTCGGGAGTGCTAATGGATCTCGATAGGCTGAGGTCCACACCACGTGGCCGTCAGGCTTCAAGGCGCGGCGCGTACGCAAGGAGGATCGAGAACTGATGGCAGGCAACTCGGACCCGCTCTCGCCGCGGGCCAAGCTGGCCGTGACCGCGGGCAAGGCGGTCGCAGCGGCATCCCGTGCCGCAGGACGCGGCAGCGGTTCGGTGATCGGCGGCCGGGTGGCTCTCCGGCTCGACCCCGACCTCCTCGCCACGCTCGCACAGAACCTGGACGTGATCCTGGTCTCGGCGACGAACGGCAAGACCACCACCACCCGGCTCATCGCCGAGGCACTGCGAGCGGCCGGGCCGGTCGTCTCCAACGCGCTCGGCGCCAACATGCCGGCCGGCATCACCTCGGCGCTCGCGGGCAGCTCGGAAGCCCGGTACGGCGTGATCGAGGTCGACGAGAAGTACCTCGCCGGCGTCGCCCGGGACACCGCCCCGAAGTGCATCGCCCTGCTGAACCTCTCCCGCGACCAGCTCGACCGGGCCGCCGAGACCCGGATGCTCGCCGAGAACTGGCGGGAGGGACTCGCGGGTTCCAAGGCCGTGGTCGTGGCCAACTGCGACGACCCGCTGGTCGTGTGGGCGGCTTCCTCCTCCCCCAATGTGATCTGGGTCGCCGCCGGTCAGATGTGGAAGGACGACGCCTGGTCCTGCCCGTCGTGCGGTGGCGTGATGCAGCGCCCGGGCGACGACTGGTTCTGCGGTGAGTGCGGCTTCCGCCGTCCGACGCCGAGCTGGGCGCTGTCCGGCGACCACGTGCTCGACCCGCACGGCTCGGCCTGGCCGATCCACCTCCAGCTGCCCGGCCGCGCCAACAAGGCCAACGCCGCCTCCTCGGCCGCCGTCGCCGCCGTGTTCGGGGTGCCGCCGCAGGTCGCGCTGGAGCGCATGTACCAGGTGCAGGCGGTGGCCGGACGGTACGACGTCGTCCAGTTCCAGGGCCGTGACCTGCGGCTCCTGCTCGCGAAGAACCCGGCGGGCTGGCTGGAGACGTTCTCCCTGATCGACCCGCCGCCCACTCCGGTGATCCTCTCCGTGAACGCCCGTGGCGCCGACGGCACCGACACCTCCTGGCTGTGGGACGTCGACTACACGCGTCTGACCGGCCACCCGATCTGCGTCGTCGGCGACCGGCGGCTGGACCTGGCGGTGCGCCTGGAGGTCGCCGACCAGCACTTCCAGGTCTACGAGAACCTCGACCAGGCCGTGGCGGCGTGTCCGCCGGGCCGCATCGAGGTCATCGCCAACTACACGGCGTTCCAGGATCTGCGCCGCCGCGTCGGCAACTGAGCACGAGACGTCAGGGGACTTTTGTGAGCGACAACCAACTGCGGGTCGTCTGGATCTATCCCGACCTGCTCAGCACCTACGGCGACCAGGGCAACGTCCTGGTCGTGGAGCGCCGGGCCCAGCAGCGCGGCCTGGACGTGGCCCGGCTCGACGTGCGCAGCGACCAGCCGATCCCGACCTCCGGCGACATCTACCTGATCGGCGGCGGCGAGGACCGTCCGCAGCGGCTCGCGGCCGAGCGGCTGCGCCGGGACGGCGGTCTGCAGCGGGCCGTGGGGAACGGCGCCATCGTGTTCTCCGTGTGCGCCGGCTACCAGATCCTCGGCCACGAGTTCATCAACGACCTCGGCCAGCGCGAGCCCGGCCTCGGGCTGCTGGACGTGGTGTCGGTGCGCGGTGAGGGCGAGCGGTGCGTCGGTGACGTGCTGGGCGACATCGACCAGCCCCTCGGCCTGCCCCCGCTGACCGGCTTCGAGAACCACCAGGGCGTGACCCACCTGGGCCCCACCGCCCGCCCGCTCGCCCGGGTGCGCTTCGGTAACGGCAACGGCACGGGCGACGGCACGGAGGGCGCGTACAACGACACCGTCTTCGGCACGTACATGCACGGCCCCGTGCTCGCGCGCAACCCGCTGATCGCGGATCTGCTGCTGAAGCTGGCGCTCGACGTCAACGCGCTGCCGCCGACCGACGACCGCTGGTACGAGGCACTGCGCGACGAGCGCATCACGGCTGCTCAGCAGCCTGCCTAGGCACCGCGTCGCAGCCTGCCCGAGGTACGCGTCAACCTGCTGGTCAACAGCCCGTCTGACGGCACATCCGCACAGGTGAGCGGGGTAGTCCAGCAGGCGGACGTGCGGTTCGGTCCCGCCCCCTCCTGACGCTAGGGTGGCGGGAATTCGAGCCGGACAACGTGGTCCGGTCCCCGGCCCACGTTGAGAAGGTATTTCGGGCTATGCGTATTGGTGTCCTCACGTCCGGCGGCGACTGCCCCGGCCTGAACGCCGTCATCCGGTCCGTCGTACACCGCGCCGTCGTGGACCACGGCGACGAGGTCATCGGCTTCCGGGACGGCTGGAAGGGCCTCCTGGAGTGCGACTACCTCAAGCTCGACCTCGACGCGGTGGGTGGCATCCTCGCCCGCGGCGGCACGATTCTCGGGTCCTCCCGGGTCCAGCCCTCCCATCTGCGGGACGGTGTGGAGCGGGCCAAGGGCCATGTCGAGGAGCTCGGCCTCGACGCGATCATCCCCATCGGCGGTGAGGGCACCCTCAAGGCCGCCCGGCTGATGTCGGACAGCGGTCTGCCCGTCGTGGGTGTGCCGAAGACCATCGACAACGACATCGCGGTCACGGACGTCACCTTCGGCTTCGACACGGCCGTGGGGGTGGCGACCGAGGCCCTGGACCGGCTGAAGACCACCGCCGAGTCACATCAGCGGGTCCTGGTGGTCGAGGTCATGGGACGGCACACCGGCTGGATCGCGCTGCACTCCGGCATGGCGGCCGGCGCGCACGCCATCGTGGTCCCCGAACGGCCCTTCGACATAGAGGAACTGACCCGGCGGGTCGGCGAGCGGTTCGAGGCCGGCAAGCGCTTCGCGATCGTCGTGGCCGCGGAGGGGGCCAAGCCGAAGGCCGGATCCATGGACTTCGACGAGGGCGGCAAGGACATCTACGGGCACGAGCGGTTCGCCGGGATCGCGCGGCAGCTCTCCGTGGAGCTGGAAGGGCGGCTGGGGAAGGAAGCCCGGCCCGTCATTCTCGGGCACGTGCAGCGCGGTGGGACGCCGACCGCCTACGACCGGGTGCTGGCCACGCGGTTCGGGTGGCATGCGGTGGAGGCCGTGCATCGCGGGGAGTTCGGGCAGATGACCGCGCTGCGGGGCACCGACATAGTGATGGTGTCGCTGGCCGAGGCCGTGAAGACGCTGAAGACCGTGCCGGAGGATCGGTACGACGAGGCGGAGACGGTTCTCTGAGCTGTGCTGATCTGCCGGGTGCGGGTTGTGTGTGGCTTGTCGCGCAGTTCCCCGCGCCCCTAGGACGTCGTACTGCCCCCGGTCGTAGCGGTGACCGGGGGCGGTTCTACTCTTGTGGGCGGACAGATTGCTGCACACCCCCACGAAACAGGAGCCGGCGGAATGGATCACAGCGGGCACGGCATGACCATGGATCTGCCGCCGTTCACGCTGGGACGAGGGCTGGAGTGGTCGGCCGACCCGTTCTTTCTCGTCGCCTGCCTGGCCGGGCTGGGGCTGTACGGGTGGGGTGTCGTGCGGCTGGTGCGGCGCGGGGACAAGTGGCCCGTGGGGCGGACGGTCGCCTTCGTCATCGGTGTGCTGACCGTCGCGCTCATGATGTGCACCCGGCTGAACGACTACGGCATGGTCATGTTCAGCGTGCACATGGTGCAGCACATGGTGATCAGCATGGTGTCGCCGATCCTCGTCCTGCTCGGCGCCCCGATCACGCTGGCGCTGCGCGCACTGCCGACGGCGGGCCGCGGGCGCAAGGGTCCCCGCGAACTGCTGCTGATGTTCCTGCACAGCCGGTACATGCGGATCATCACGCACCCGGCGTTCACGATCCCGCTGTTCATCGCGAGCCTGTACGGGCTGTACTTCACGCCCCTCTTCGACACCCTGATGGGCTCCAAGCCGGGGCACATCGCGATGATGGTGCACTTCTTCGCCGTCGGGATGGTGTTCTTCTGGCCGATCATGGGCGTGGACCCGGGGCCGCACCGCCCCGGCTACCTGATGCGGATGCTGGAGCTGTTCGCGGGCATGCCGTTCCACGCGTTCTTCGGGATCGCGCTGATGATGGCGTCCGAGCCGATGGTCGGGACGTTCAAGAACCCGCCGGCCTCGCTCGGTATCGAGGCGCTCTCCGACCAGAACGCGGCGGGGGGTATCGCCTGGGCGTTCAGCGAGATCCCGTCCGTGCTGGTGCTGATCGCCCTGCTGTTCCAGTGGTACGCCTCCGACCAGCGCCAGGCCAGGCGCAAGGACCGGGCCGCCGACCGCGACGGGGACAAGGAGCTGGAGGCGTACAACGCCTATCTGGCCTCGTTGAACACGCAGGGGCGCTGAAGCCCGCTCTCGCAAGAGCCGTGCGCGCCGGGCGTCCGCCAGGCACCATGGAGGCATCGGACCACGAGGAGGGTGTTGCGATGCCCGGTTCCACGAACGGTTCAAACTCGACCAAGACCATGGGAGTGCTCACCCTCGGCGGCCTCGTCGCGGTGACGGCCTACACGGTGGCGCTCGGAAGCAACGGCTGGCTGTGGTTCGGCTGGGTCGTCCTGGGACTGATCACGCTCGGGCTGGTGGTGACCACCCGCAGCACCTGACGGCTCACTCCCGGGTCAGCCTGCCCCCCGAGTGCACGCCCGGCTGGTACTTCGGGATCCGGACGGTGATCTTCATGCCCGCGCCCGGGGCGGTCTCGATGACAAGGCCGTAGTCGTCCCCGTAGACCTGCCGGAGCCGGTCGTCGACGTTGGAAAGCCCTATGCCGCCCGAGGGGCTGACCTCGCGGGCGAGGATGCGGCGCAGCAGGTCGGGGTTCATGCCGGCGCCGTCGTCCTCGATGACGACGAGCGCCTCGGCGCCCGCGTCCTGGGCGGTGATCTGGATGCGGCACTTGCCCAAGGACACGGCCTTGCCCTCCAGACCGTGCTTCACGGCGTTCTCGACGAGCGGCTGGAGGCAGAGGAAGGGCAGGGCCACGGGCAGCACCTCCGGGGCGATCTGGAGGGTGACGGAGAGGCGTTCGCCGAAGCGTGCCCGCACGAGCGCCAGATAGTGGTCGATGGCGTGGAGTTCGTCGGCGAGGGCGGTGAAGTCGCCGTGCCTGCGGAACGAGTAGCGGGTGAAGTCGGCGAATTCCAGGAGCAGTTCGCGGGCGCGTTCGGGGTCGGTGCGGACGAACGAGGCGATCACCGCGAGCGAGTTGAAGATGAAGTGCGGGGAGATCTGGGCCCGCAGCGCCCTGACCTCGGCCTCGATGAGGCGGGTGCGGGACTGGTCGAGGTCGGCCAGCTCCAGTTGGACGGAGACCCAGCGGGCCACCTCGCCGGCCGCGCGGACCAGGACCGCCGACTCACGGGGCGCGCAGGCGACCAGGGCGCCGTGCACGCGGTCGTCGACGGTGAACGGGGCGACGACCGCCCAGCGCACCGAGCAGTCGAGGATGTCGCAGGTGAGCCGGAAGGCCTCGCCGCGGCCGGTGTCCAGGGCGCCCCCGAGGCGTTCCATGATCTCGGTGCGGTGGTGGGCGCCGTCGCCGTCCCAGACCAGGACCTGTTCGCGGTCCGTGAGGCAGAGGGCGTCCGTGCCGAGCAGGGAGCGCAGTTTGCGGGCGGACTTGCGGGCGGTCTCCTCGGTCAGCCCGGCCCGCAGCGGAGGTGCGGCGAGGGAGGCGGTGTGCAGGGTCTCGAAGGTGGCGTGCTCGACGGGGGTGCCGAGGCCGCCGAGGCTCTTGGCCCGTGCGGTGCGCCGGCCCAGCCAGACCCCGGCGGCCAGCACCGGGAGCACGGCGACGCACAGCCCCGCCAGGAATCCGCTCATGGCGTCTTCACCTCCGTGCGCAGCTCCTCGGGCAGGTGGAAGCGGGCCAGGACGGCCGCCGTGCCCGGGGGCACCCGGCCGGGGGTAGCCAGGGAGACCAGGATCATGGTGAGGAAGCTCAGCGGTACCGACCACAGGGCGGGCCAGGCGAGCAGGGCGTGCAGCGCGCCCTTGCCCGGGTAGCCCGCCATGGTGGCGGCGACGGCGAGCAGGGCGGAGCCGCCGCCGACCAGCATGCCCGCGGCGGCGCCGGGCGGGGTCAGCCGCCGCCACCAGATGCCGAGGACGAGCAGCGGGCAGAACGAGGAGGCGGACACGGCGAAGGCGAGCCCGACGGCGTCGGCGACCGGGAGGCCGCCGACGAGGACGCTCGCCGCGAGGGGCACGGCCATGGCGAGGACCGTGCCGAGCCGGAAGTGCCGTACGCCCCGGGACGGCAGGACGTCCTGGGTGAGGACGCCCGCGACCGCCATGGTCAGCCCCGAGGCCGTGGACAGGAAGGCGGCGAAGGCACCGCCCGCCACCAGCGCGCCCAGCAGGTCCCCGCCCACTCCCCCGATCATGCGGTCGGGCAGCAGCAGGACGGCGGCGTCCGGGTCTCCGGTGAGGGTGAGTTCGGGGGCGTAGAGGCGGCCGAGTGCGCCGTAGACGGGCGGCAGGAGGTAGAAGGCGCCGATCAGGCCGAGGACCGCGACGGTGGTGCGTCGGGCGGCGACGCCGTGCGGGCTGGTGTAGAAGCGGACCACGACGTGCGGCAGGCCCATGGTGCCGAGGAACGTGGCGAGGATCAGCCCGTACGTGGCGTACAGCGGGCGTTCCTCGCGGCCCTCGTCCTGCGAGGGCGACAGGTCGCCGCCGCCGCTGCGCTGGGCCGCGGGGACGGTCGTCCCCGCGGCGAAGGTGAGCCGGGTGCCGCGTTCCATGTGGTGGGTGCCGGCGGGGAGTTCGAGGCGGGTGTCGGTGTGCGTACGGCCGTCCACGGTGCCGGTCACCGTGACGGTCAGCGGTCGGTCGAGGGTGAGGGCGATGCTGTCGTCCACGCGGACGACGCGCTGTTCGCGGAAGGTGGCCGGTTCGTCGAAGGCGTGGCGCGGGGCTCCGTCGTTCTGCCAGGCGAGGACCAGGAAGAGGGCGGGGACGAGCAGGGCGGTGAGTTTCAGCCAGTACTGGAAGGCCTGTACGAAGGTGATGCTGCGCATGCCGCCGGCGGCGACGGTGGCGGTCACGACGACGGCGACGATCACTCCGCCGAGCCAGTCGGGCGCCCCGGTCAGCACGGTCAGGGTCAGTCCGGCGCCCTGGAGCTGGGGCAGCAGGTACAGCCAGCCGACGCCGACGACGAAGGCGCCGGCCAGCCGCCGTACCGCCTGGGAGGCGAGACGGGCCTCGGCGAAGTCGGGGAGGGTGTAGGCGCCGGAGCGGCGCAGGGGGGCGGCGACGAAGAGCAGCAGGACCAGGTAGCCGGCGGTGTAGCCGACCGGGTACCAGAGCATCTCGGGCCCCTGGACCAGGACGAGTCCCGCTATGCCGAGGAAGGAGGCGGCCGAGAGGTACTCGCCACTGATGGCGGCGGCGTTGAGGCGGGGGCCGACGGTGCGGGAGGCGACGTAGAAGTCGGAGGTGGTGCGGGAGATGCGCAGGCCGAAGGCGCCGACCAGGACCGTCGCGACGACGACCAGGGCGACGGCGGGTATGGCGTAGCTGGAGTTCATCGGTCTTCGACGAGGCGTACGAAGTCGCGCTCGTTGCGCTCGGCGCGGCGGACGTACCAGCGGGCGAGCAGGACGAGCGGGGCGTAGAGGCCGAAGCCGAGGACGGCCCATTCGAGGCGGCCGGTGCCGGGCATCGCGGCGAACAGCAGCGGCAGCGGGCCGACGAGCAGTCCGAGGATCGCGAACACGGTGAGGGCGGCGCGCAGTTGGGTGCGCATCAGGGAGCGGACGTAGGTGTGGCCGAGGGTGGTCTGTTCGTCGATCTCGGTGCGCGGGCGGTAGTAGCCGGAGGCCCGGCCCGTGCGGCGGGGCGGGGCGGTGACGACGACGCGGCGTTCGGTGTGGTCCTGGGGCACTGTCACGGCCTCCTCATGAGCAGGTCGCGCAGTTCGCGCGTGTGGCGCCGGCTGACCTGGAGTTCCTCGGAGCCTACGAGGACGCTGACGGTGCCCGCGTCGAGGCGGAGTTCGCCGATGTGGCGCAGGGCGACGAGGTGACGGCGGTGGATGCGGACGAAGCCGCGGGAGCGCCAGCGCTCCTCCAGGGTGGAGAGCGGGATGCGGACCAGATGGCTGCCCTTGCCGGTGTGCAGCCGGGCGTAGTCGCCCTGGGCCTCGACGTGGGTGATGTCGTCGACGGCGACGAAGCGGGTCACGCCGCCGAGCTCGACGGGCAGGTGGTCGGGGTCGGGTTCGTGCACGGGTATGCGCGGGGCGGCGCCGCGCAGCTCGGCGGCGCGGCGGACGGCCTCGGCGAGGCGTTCCTTGCGGACGGGCTTGAGGACGTAGTCGACGGCCTTGAGGTCGAAGGCCTGGACGGCGAAGTCCTCGTGGGCGGTGACGAACACGACGAGCGGGGGCCGGGCGAACCCGGTGAGCAGCCGGGCCATGTCGAGGCCGTCGAGGCCGGGCATCTGGATGTCGAGGAAGACGACGTCGATCGCCTCGGGCCCGCCGGGTCCTGACTCCAGGGCGCGGTTGATGCGGCGCAGCGCCTCGGTCGCGTCGCCGGCGCCCTCCGCGCTGCCGATGCGGGGGTCCGCCCGCAGCAGGTAGAGCAGCTCCTCCAGCGAGGGGCGTTCGTCGTCGACAGCCAGGGCGCGCAGCATGAACCCGGAGTGTAGGGGCGATCCCCAGGTCTGGACATGTGCCGGGGGTGCACGTTCCCGCTGGATACAGTGCCCGCATGAACAGCAGGTCCACGCCGTTCGACGAACTCGACCGGAAGATCATCACCTCGTTGATGGCGAACGCCAGGACGTCCTTCGCCGAGATCGGCACGGCGATCGGGCTGTCGGCCACGGCGGTCAAACGCCGGGTCGACCGGTTGCGCGAAACGGGTGTGATCACCGGTTTCACGGCCACGGTGAAGCCGTCGGCGCTGGGCTGGCGCACGGAGGCCTACGTCGAGGTGTACTGCGAGGGCGCGGCCCCGCCGCGGCGGCTCGCGGAGGTCGTGCGCGACTACCCGGAGATCACGGCGGCGATGACCGTGACCGGCGGCGCGGACGCGCTGCTGCATGTGCGGGCGCGGGACGTGGAGCACTTCGAGGAGGTGCTGGAGCGGATCCGCCAGGAGCCGTTCATCCGGAAGACGATCAGCGTGATGGTGCTGTCCCATCTGCTTCCGGAGAGCCCGGAGGCGGGGGCCAGCCATCCCGCGCCGGAATAGCCCCGTGAGGCCGCGCAGCAGGCGTGCGTCGGCCGGCCTCAAGACGCAGCGTTCCTGCGTGAAGACGCAACTGATGTTTCTTGTGGACCGCCTCTGTCAGTTCCTACCTTGGTGTCAACCCTCAGTCACACACCGTTAGGAAGCGGAGGTACCCCTCTGTGCCCGACTCCCGTGTGCCGCGCCGGCGGCGCTACGTGGTCTGCGAACCCAGACACTTCGCCGTGCAGTACGCGATCAACCCCTGGATGCATCCCGACGAACCCGTCGATGTCCTCCGCGCCCTGGACCAGTGGCAGGCCCTGGTCGACGCCTACCGTGTCCACGGCCACACCGTGGACACCGTGAAGCCGGTCCCCGGCCTGCCCGACATGGTCTTCGCGGCGAACTCGGCCGTCGTGGTCGAGGGCCGTGTGTTCGGCTCCCTCTTCAAGGCGCCGGAGCGCCGCCCCGAGTCCGTGCCGTACGAGGCCTGGTTCAAGGCGGAGGGCTACGAGGTCTACCACCCCGAGTCGGTGTGCGAGGGCGAGGGCGACCTGGTACCGGCCGGCCGCTGGGTCCTGGCCGGCACCGGGTTCCGTACCACCCGTGAGGCCCATCTCGAGGTACAGGAGTTCTTCGGGGTGCCGGTGATCAGCCTGACGCTGGTGAATCCGTACTTCTACCACCTGGACACGGCGTTGTTCGTCCTCGACGAGGAGAATGTCGCTTACTACCCCGAGGCATTCTCGCCCGGCAGCCGGGAGCTGCTCGCCCGGCTGTATCCGGACGCGGTACTCGCCACCCACGAGGACGCGATGGCGTTCGGGCTCAACTCCGTCTCCGACGGGCGCCATGTGTTCATCTCACCGGGGGCTACGGCCCTGGCCGGGCAGCTCGCCGACCGTGGCTACGTCCCCGTCCCCGTCGACCTGTCCGAGTTCCACAAGGCCGGTGGCGGCATCAAGTGCTGCACCCAGGAGATCCGGGAGATCCGCTCATGACCGCACCTGCCCGCACCCGTGACTCGCAGGAGCTCATCCGCGCGGAGGAGCCGGTCCTCGCCCACAACTACCATCCGCTGCCCGTGGTCGTCGCCCGCGCCGAGGGCACCTGGGTCCAGGACGTGGAGGGGCGGCGCTACCTCGACCTGCTGGCCGGCTACTCGGCGCTCAACTTCGGCCACCGGCATCCGGCGCTGATCGAGGCGGCCCATCGCCAGCTCGACCGGCTGACCCTCACCTCGCGCGCCTTCCACAACGACCGGCTCGCCGAGTTCGCCGAGCGGCTGGCCGCGTTGACGGGCCTGGACATGGTGCTGCCCATGAACACCGGTGCGGAGGCGGTGGAGAGCGCGGTGAAGGTGGCCCGCAAGTGGGCCTACGACGTCAAGGGCGTCCCGGACGGCCGGGCGACGATCGTGGTCGCCGCGGACAACTTCCACGGCCGTACGACGACGATCGTCAGCTTCTCCACGGACGAGTCGGCGCGGCAGGGCTTCGGTCCCTTCACGCCGGGGTTCCGGATCGTGCCGTACAACGACCTGGCCGCGCTGGAGGCGGCGGTCGACGAGACGACGGCGGCGGTGCTGATCGAGCCGATCCAGGGCGAGGCGGGGGTGATCATCCCGGACGACGGCTACCTGGCCGGCGTGCGCGAGCTGACCCGGCGACAGGGGTGCCTGTTCATCGCCGACGAGATCCAGTCCGGGCTCGGCCGTACCGGCGACACGCTGGCGGTGGAGCACGAGTCGGTCGTGCCGGACATGGTGCTGCTGGGGAAGGCGCTGGGCGGTGGCATCGTGCCGGTGTCGGCCGTGGTGGCGCGCCGTGAGGTCCTCGGGGTGCTGCGGCCCGGCGAACACGGCTCGACGTTCGGCGGCAACCCGCTGGCGGCCGCGGTCGGCACGGCGGTGGTCGAACTGCTGGAGACGGGCGAGTTCCAGCGCCGCGCGGCCGAGCTGGGCGCGACCCTGCGGGACGGCCTGACCGAACTGGTCGGCAAGGGCGTCGTCGGCTTCCGCTCGCGCGGCCTGTGGGCGGGTGTCGACATCGACCCGGCCCTCGGCACCGGGCGCGAGGTCAGCGAACGCCTCATGCGGGAGGGAGTCCTGGTCAAGGACACCCACGGCTCCACGATCCGCCTGGCACCGCCCCTCACGATCACGGGCGAGGAGCTCGCGGGGGCGCTCGCGGCACTGGAGAGGGTGCTGGGGTAGGGCAGCGCCCCACCGCCCCGACCGGACCCGCCCGAGCCGCCCCCGCACGCGGGAAAGGGTGAAGATGGGGGCAAGAGGTGGTAGACCACTCTCAGCGACAGAGAGGTCGGCCGGTGGGCGCACACGAGGACTACGGCGTTGCCCGGCGGCGGTTCGACGTGGCCGACGCCGTGCCCCTGTTGCTCGATCCGCAGGGCGTGGTGACGGGCTGGACCGACGACGCCCGGCGGCTGCTGGCCTACCCCGCGTCCGAGGCGGTCGGCAGAAAGCTGTCCGACCTGCTGGCCGCCGAGGACGCGGAGCGCGTGCCCGACCTGGTCGAGCGCTGCCGCAGGGACGGCGGCTGGACGGGGCTGCTGACCGCCCGCCGCAAGAACGGGCGGCCGGTGCGGGTCGTGGCCCGGATCACCTCGACCGAGGAGACGCACAGCGGCTCGCGCTGGCTGGTGCTCCTGTCGGAGCTGGGCCAGGCCCCCGGCTGGGACATGAGCCGTACGGTGCTGGAACGGATGGTGGCCGACGCCTCCGTCGGCATCGCCATCGTGGACACCGACCTGCGTTTCGTGTGGTCCAACACCGCCCTGGAGCAGTTCGGCGGCGGACCCGCACGGCGACGGCTCGGTCTGCGCTTCGCGGACGTCCAGCCGGGCATGGACGCCCAGGCGGTCGAGGCCCAGATGCGCCACGTCCTGGAGACCGGCGAGGCGGTCGTCGGGTACGAGCACGTGGGCCAGGTACGGTCGGCGCCGCTGCGCGAGACGGCGCACATGCTGTCGTTCACCCGGCTCGAGGACGACCGGGGCCACCCGCTGGGCGTGTACTACACCGTCGTCGACATGACCGAGCGGCACCGCGCGCGGCAGCGGCTGGCGCTCCTCGACCGGGCCGGCGAGAGCATCGGCCGCAGCCTGGACATCCTGCGCACCGCGCAGGAGCTGGCTGACGTCGGAGTGCCGGGAGTGGCCGACTTCGTCACCGTGGATCTGCTGGAGGCGGTGCTGCGGGGCGCCGAGCCGGCTCCCGGGCCGCTCGCGGACACGGATCCGGTGGCGCTGCGCCGCGCCGGCCAGCGGTCCGCGGAGGACGACCTCCCGCAGGGCGCCCTCGAGGTCGGCGACGTCGCGACCTACCTGGCCGGGTCGCCCCCGGTCCGCTGCCTGACCACGGGACGCTCCTGGCGTGCGGATCGGCTCGATCCGGTGACCCGGGAGTGGGCCACGGACCTCCCGGAGGGCCGCCGGACCGTCACTTTTCTGGAGCTGGACCTGTACAGCGTGATGACCGTGCCGATCCGGTCGCGGGGCACCACCCTGGGCGTCACCAGCTTCTTCCGGCGCCACCGCCGGGAGCCCTTCGACGAGGAGGATCTGCACCTGGCCGAGGACCTCGTCGCCCGCGCGGCCGTCTGCCTCGACAACGCCCGGCGCTACACCCGCGAGCGTGACGCCGCCCTCGTGCTGCAACGCAGTCTGCTCCCCCACCGGCTGCCCGAGCAGGACGCCGTCGAGGTGGCCGCGTGCTACCGGCCGGCCGACGAGCTGACGGGCCTGGGCGGCGACTGGTACGACCTCATCCCGCTGTCCGGCGGCCGCGTCGCGCTCGTCGTGGGCGAGGTGCCCGGGCACGGCATCAACGCCGCCGCGGCGATGGGGCAGCTCCGGACCGCCGTACGGACGCTGGCCGCTCTGGATCTGCCGCCCGAGGAGGTGCTGGCGCACCTCGACGACCTGGTGGCGCGCTCGGCGCGGGAGGAGGGCGTCGAACCGGGCACGGTGGGCGCCGAAGGCACGCGGTCGTCGTCCCTGGGCTCCGGGTGCCTGTACGTGGTCTACGACCCGGTCGACGGCGGCTGCACGATGGCGGCCGCGGGCCACCCCGCCCCGGCCGTGGTCGCGCCCGACCGCTCGGTCACGTTCGTCGATCTTCCGCAGGGTCCGCCGCTCGGCGTGGGCGGTCCGCCCTTCGAGGCGGTCGAGCTGTCCCTCGCGGAGGACAGCACGCTCGCCCTGCACACCGACGGGCTGCTGGCCCGGGGCGAGACCTGGGCCGTCGACACCGGCCGGGAGCGGCTGCGCAGGGCGCTGGAACAGGCGGGCCCGCTCGAGTCGTACTGCCTGACCGTGGTCGACGCGCTGGTCCCGTCGCGCCCGTACGACGACGTGGCCCTGCTGATGGCCCGGACGAAGCGGCTCGGCGCCGAGCAGGTCGCGCACTGGGATCTGCCCTCCGACCCGGCCGTCGTCGCCGATGCCCGCCGCACGGCCACCCGGCAACTGGCGCGCTGGGGCCTGGACGAGCTGGTGTTCACCACGGAACTGGTGGTGAGCGAGCTGGTCACCAATGCCATCCGGTACGCCACCGGCTCGATCCGGCTCCGGCTGATCCGGGAGCGCGCCCTGGTCTGCGAGGTCTTCGACGGCGGTGCCACCGCGCCCCATCTGCGCCATCCCCGTACGACGGACGAGGGCGGGCGCGGACTGCTGCTGGTCTCCCAGCTGACCCAGCGGTGGGGCACCCGGTTCGTCCCCGACGGGAAGATCATCTGGGCGGAGCAGTCGCTGACGGACCTCTCGGAGTGAAGCCCGGAACGATTGCCGCATACCGTGGGAAACTGGTCTGATACCGGCAGTGGTGAGGCGGCAAGCGATGACGGATACGGCGATCGACTACGAGGCCGTGTTCCAGGCCTTCCCGGGTGTCGTGGCCCTGCTCACGCCCGACCTGGTCTACGCGGACGTCAACGAGGAGTTCCTGCGGGTGGTCGGGCGCACCCGCGAGCAGGTCGTCGGCGGCAACCTCGACAACCTCTTCCCGGACAACCCGCACGACCCGCGCGCCTCCGGCATGGCGAACCTGAAGGCCTCGCTGTACCGGGTCCTGGCCACCGGCGAACGGGACACCATGGCGCTCCAGCGCTACGACGTCGAGCCCCCCGACCGCCCGGGCCACTGGGAGGAGCGCTACTGGAGCCTGGTCAACGCGCCGCTGACCGGGCCGGACGGCAAGGTGGTGCTGCTGGTCCTCCGGGTCGAGGAGGTCACCGAGCTGATCCGCGCCCACGGCCGTCCGAGCGGGAGCCGGTCCCGGGCGCTGGAAGCCGAGCTGTACACCCGCGCCCGTGAGCTGCAGGAGCTCAACGACCGGCTGCGTCAGGCGCACTCCCGGGAGCGGGAGGTGGCACTGGCCCTGCAGGAGGCGATGCTGCCCGACCGCCGCCAGGTCAGACACCACCACCGGGCCGCCGTCCGCTACCGGCCCGCCGTGGGCGCGCTCAACGTGTGCGGGGACTGGTACGACCTGGTCGACCTGGTCGGCGGCCACCGGGTCGGTGTCTCCGTGGGCGACGTGGTCGGGCACGGACTGGAGGCCGCCGGCGTCATGGGCCAGTTGCGCAGCGCGCTGAGCGCCGCCTCCCGGGTCGCCGAGGGCCCGGCCCAGGCGCTGGACGTGCTGGGGCGCTACGCGCACGTGGTCGGCGGCGCCGAGTCGGCGACCGCCGTGACGACCTTCATCGACCTCGACCGGCACACCATCACCTACAGCAGTGCCGGCCATCCCCCGCCCGTACTGGTACACGCCGACGGCCGTGCGGAGCTGCTCGACGGGGCCACCGACACCCCGCTCGACGCCCGCCCCGACCCGATTCCGAGACCCCAGGCCGACACCACGTACGCGCCGGGCGCGACCCTCGTGCTCTACACCGACGGACTGATCGAACGGCGTGGCGAGGACATCGACACCGGTCTGGGACGCCTCGCCGACGCGCTGGCCCGGCACCGGGACCAGGACCCCGAGACCCTCGCCGACACCGTCCTGCTGGAACTGCTGCCGCCCGGCGGCGCCACCGACGACACCGCGCTGGTCATCGTGCGGCTGTGACCGGGGCGCAGGTGTCGCCTACAGCGGTGTCGCCTACAGCCGGTTCCGCCCGTGATCGAGCAGCCTGACGCGGTCCACGTTCTGCCGGTCCTCGGTGTCGCCGCTGGGCTCGCCCGCGAACCACGCGTCGAGGATCTCCGTCAGCAGCGGCTCGGACGTCAGCCGCAGGCTGAGCGCGAGGACGTTGGCGTCGTTCCAGCGGCGGGCCCCGTCGGCCGTGTAGGCGTCCGTGCACAGGGCGGCACGCACGCCGGGCACCTTGTTCGCCGCGATCGAGGCGCCCGTGCCGGTCCAGCAGCACACCACGGCCTGGTCGGCCGTCCCCTCGGCGACCTCGCGGGCCGCGGCCTCGGAGCACACCGCCCACTGCGGGTCGCCCCCGGAGCGCAGCGCGCCGTACGGGCGCACCTCGTGCCCCCGGCCCCGCAGCGCGGCCACGAGGGCGCGGGCGACGGGCTCGTCCATGTCCGAGGAAACAGAGATCCGCATGCTGCGCAGACTACTCGCCGGGGCCGCAAGAACCAGTGGTTGGCCAGGCACCCTTCACATCCCGGCCATGCCACCCGTTCGGCTTGCCGATCACCCGTACGGACCAGCACGCTGGTCCCGCGGCCCTCCCCAGCCGCATGAGCACCACCGGACGCCCCGCCCGACTGACTGACCGTCAGTCAATAGGTGAAGGATCGACGAGGTCCCGCCGCACGAGGTGCCCGGTGGCTGTGCCTGCACCTACACTGGCACCCCACGACACGCCGGTTGACCTGCTGGAACGCGGCGGTTGAGTCCACCGCCAGAGTCGAGGAGCGCCCGCTTTGTTCTACTACCTGCTGAAATACGTGCTGCTGGGCCCGCTGCTGCGACTGGTCTTCCGGCCTCGAATAGAGGGTCTGGAGCACGTGCCGTCGGAAGGCGCCGCCATCGTCGCCGGCAATCACCTGTCGTTCTCGGACCACTTCCTGATGCCCGCGATCCTCAAGCGGCGCATCACCTTCCTCGCGAAGGCCGAGTACTTCACGGGACCGGGCCTCAAGGGCCGGCTGACGGCCTTCTTCTTCCGCAGCGCGGGGCAGATCCCGGTCGACCGCTCGGGCAAGGACGCGGGCCAGGCCGCGATCCGCGAGGGCCTCGGCGTGCTGGGCAAGGACGAGTTGCTCGGCATCTACCCCGAGGGCACGCGCTCGCACGACGGCCGGCTCTACAAGGGCAAGGTCGGTGTCGCCGTGATGGCTCTCAAGGCAGGCGTCCCGGTCATCCCCTGCGCGATGATCGGCACCTTCGAGGCCCAGCCGCCCGGCAAGGTCATTCCCAACATCCACCCCGTCGTGATCCGCTTCGGCAAGCCCCTCGACTTCTCCCGCTACGCCGGCATGGAGAACGAGAAGGCCATCCTGCGCGCCATCACCGACGAGCTCATGTACGCGATCCTCTCCCTGTCCGAGCAGGAGTACGTCGACCAGTACGCGGCCGTCGTGAAGGCCGAGGAGGCCGCCGCCGCGAAGGAGCGGAAGTTCCGGCGGATGCCGCTCAGTTGAGGCCCTCTGCTGTCGGCAGAGCCGCAGGTGGACCGGCCCCCGGCCGCCGTACGGTCGTCGCATGACACGTGCTGTGGTGATCGGAGCGACGGGACAGACCGGACGCGTGGCCGTGGGGGCGCTGGCCCGGGACGGCTGGGAGGTGACGGCCGTCTCGCGGGGCGGCGGCCGGCATCCTCGGTGGCCGGACGGCGTACAGGCCGTGCGGGCGGACCGGGAGGACGACGCGGCACTGTCCGCCGCGGTCGGCGACGGCTGCGACGTCCTGGTGGACATGGTGGCGTTCGACGCCGGGCACGCACGGCAGTTGACGGCGCTGGCCGGGCGGGTCGGCTCGGCGGTGGTGATCTCCAGCGTCTCGGTGTACGAGGACGACCGGGGCCGCGGCTTCGACACGCAGAACGAGCCCGGGGGCTTTCCCGAGTACCCGGTGCCGCTGACGGAGGACCAGCGCACGGTGCGTCCGGGCGACGCCTCGTACAGCACCCGGAAGGCGGCGCTGGAGCGCGAACTCCTCGCGGCGGGCGACCGGTTGCCGACCACGCTGCTGCGTGCGGGCGCCATCCACGGGGCGTACTGCCAGAGCCCGCGCGAGCTGTACATGGTGAAGCGCAACCTCGACGGCCGGCGGCGACGCGTGCTCGCCTACAACGGCGAGAGCCGGTTCCATCCGGCGAGCGTCCACACGATCGCCGAGCTGATCCGGCTGGCCGCCGCCCGGCCGGGCGCCCGCGTCCTGAACGCCGTGGACCCGGACGCGCCGACGGTGGCCCGGATCGCGGCGGAGATCGACGCGGTGATGGGTGTGAAGACCGAGGACGTGCTCGTGGACGGCCCACCGCCCCCGTCCGGCGTGGGCGACACGCCCTGGTCGGTACCGGCGCCCGTGGTGTGCGACATGTCGGCGGCGGAACGCGAGCTGGGCTACCGGCCGGTGGTGCGGTACGCGGACACCCTGCCGGAGACGATCGCCTGGATCGAGGAACAACTCGCCGGGCGGGACTGGCGGGAGGCGTACCCGAAGATGGTCCAGGCGTACGGCGACCTCTTCGACTACGCGGCGGAGGACGCCTGGCTGGCGGAAAGGGACGGCTGAGGGGGCGGCCGGACGACCGCCCCCCGGCCGTGACTACGGCTTGGGCGTGGCGTGCGGTGCGCAGGTCACATCGCGACGGTCCAGCTCGCCGGTGAGCAGGTAGGTGTCCACCCGCTCGTTGACGCACGGGTTGACCAGCCCGGCGACGCCGTGCGAACCGGCGTCCTTCTCGGTGATCAGGCGGGAGCCCTTGAACCGCTTGTGCAGTTCGACGGCGCCCTCGTACGGCGTCGCGGCGTCATGCTCCGACTGGACGATGAGCACGCCGGGCAGGCCCTTGCCGCTCTTGACGTTCAGCGGCGTCCGCTGCTTGGCCGGCCAGGTGGCGCACGGCAGGTTCATCCAGGCGTTGGCCCAGGTCATGAACGGGTGGTCCTTGTGCAGCCGGGTGTTGTCCCGGTCCCATGTGCGCCAGCTCGTGGGCCACTTGGCGTCGGCGCACTCCACGGCCGTGTAGACGGCGTTGCCGTTCTCGGCGGAGGCGTTGCCCGCGGTGTCGGACAGGTCGGGGGCGGCGGCGTCGATCAGCGCCTGGGTGTCTCCGGCGGCGTACTTGCTGAAGACCGAGGCGACCGGGGCCCACGAGGAGTCGTAGTAGGGGGCGCTCTGGAAGAAGGAGATCAGCTCGGCCGGGCCGACGACCCCGCCGATGGGGTTCTTCTTCGCCGTGGCGCGCAGCTCCAGCCACTTGGCCTGGACGGCGGCGCGGGTGGTGCCGAGATGGTAGGTCGCGTCGTTCTTCGCGACCCAATCCTGCCAGTCCTTCCAGCGGCCCTCGAAGGCGACGTCCTGGTCAAGGTTGGCCTGGTACCAGATCTTGTCCCGGGACGGGTTGACGACGCTGTCGACGACCATGCGGCGCACATGGCCCGGGAAGAGGGTGCCGTAGACGGCGCCGAGGTAGGTGCCGTAGGAGACGCCCAGGAAGTTGAGCTTCTTCTCGCCGAGGGCGGCGCGGATGACATCGAGGTCGCGCGCGGTGTTCGGCGTGGTCATGTGCGGCAGCATCGCGCCGCTGCGGTCCTGGCAGCCCTCGGCGTACTCGCGGGCCAGCTTGCGCTGGGCGAGCTTGTCGGCCTCGGAGCCGGGCACCGGGTCCATCTTGGGTGCCTTGACGAACTCCTGCGGATCGACGCAGGAGATGGGCGCCGACTTGCCGACGCCGCGCGGGTCGAAGCCCACGAAGTCGTAGGCCTTGGCGGCGTTGGCCCACACCGGGTTCTTGCTGGTGACCCGGGCGGGGAAGCGCAGTCCGGAGCCGCCGGGGCCGCCGGGGTTGTAGAGGAGCGCGCCCTGCCGCTCGGCCTTCGTGCCCGTGTTGCCGATGCGGTCGACGGCGAGCTTGATCTGCTTGCCGTGCGGCTTGGCGTAGTCGAGCGGCACGGTGACGTACCCGCACTGGATCGGCTTGGCCAGATTCCAGTCAGCGGGGCAGTCCTGCCAGTCGATACCGGCCTTCGCGGCCTGGGCGGCGGCGATCGCGGCGCCCCGGGCCTCGCGGTCCTGGCCGTGGCGGGTGCCCGCGCTCGCGTTCGCCGAGGGCGCCGCGACGGCGCCGGCTATCAGCGTGGCCGTGACGAGTGCTCCGGCCGAACCGAGCGCCGCCACCCGCCTCTTCGGTCTCGTACCCCTCAAGGGGGACCTCCCCGTACATCGTTGCGATCAGTACGGGGATCCTCGCGGCTGTGAGGTTGCTGAGAACAGGGTCCGTCGCGCTTCTTTGCCAATCCGATAAACGGAGAAGGGATTCTGCTCTACGGACGCCCGTGCGAGCGCCTACGCGAGGGACGTCAGCGCCTCGTCGAGCAGCCGCCGCAGCCGCAGCGCGTCCGGCGCCACGGCGGTCACCAGCGCGGCGGGCCCGGCGAGCGGCACCACCGAGGCCCCCTCCCCCAGCGCCCGGGCCGTCACCGGCTCGGTGGCGAACTCCGGCCGAACGACGACCAGTTGCCCGACCGCCCGGTGCCCCGCGAGCACGGCGGGCCCGTCCCAGCCGCCCGGCGCGCCGGGCCCGCAGGCCAGCTCCTGGTCGAGCACGGCCCGCTCGGCGATCCGCACGGTCAGACGGCTCGTCAGCCGTCCGGGTTCCTCACCGACGCGCCCGAGTACCTGCTCCTCGCGCAGCACGAGCCGGGCCGTGGCGGCGAGGTCGACGCGGGTCGTGACGTACAGGTCGCTGCCCCGGGCGGAGATCAACTGCTCCGGCAGCCAGTGCAGTTCTGCACCGTCGGCGACACTGAGCCGCACGTCGTAGCGTGCCTCGCTCTTCGCCTGCCCCGGCAGCGCGATGGTGGCGGCGGCCGACCCGACCGACAGCCGGGCCCCCTCCTCCACCCGGGCCTCCACGGTGAAGTGGTCGCCGCCGAGCGGCCCGCTCATCGCCCCGACGAGCATGACCCGCGCCTCGGGGCCACCGGCCCTGGTCCGTCGCAGCGCCAGGGGTCCGTCGCTCTCCAGCACGGGCAGGGAGGTCCCGCCGCGGCCGTCGTCCCGGGCGACGATCCGTGCCACGGACCGCACCCCGGCACCGTGCACGCTCACGCCGTCCACGCGGAGAGCTGCGCCCGCACCCACGCGGCGACCTCCGTCACCCCGGCCTCGCTCCGCAACGACTGGAAGACGACCGGCAGTTCGGCCCGCTGCGCCTTGGCGTCGGCCGCCATGCGCGCGAGGTCGGAGCCGACGTACGGTGCGAGATCGGTCTTGTTGACGACGAGCAGGTCGGCGGTGGTCACGCCCGGACCGCCCTTGCGCGGGATGTCATCGCCCCCGGCCACGTCGATCACGAAGACCTGCGCGTCGACGAGCCCCTTGGAGAAGGTCGCGGTGAGGTTGTCCCCACCGGACTCCACGAGGACCAGATCCAGTGGCCCGACGGCGTCCTCCAGGTCCTCCACCGCTTCCAGGTTGGCGGAGATGTCGTCCCGGATCGCCGTGTGCGGGCAGGCGCCCGTCTCCACGGCGGTGATCCGCTCGGGCGGCAGCACGGCTTCCCGGAGCAGGAACTCGGCGTCCTCCCGGGTGTAGATGTCGTTGGTGACGACGGCGAGCGACAGCTCGTCCCGCAACACCTGGCAGAGCGCGGCGACGGTGGCGGTCTTCCCGGACCCTACGGGTCCGCCGAGGCCGATGCGGAGCGCTCTGCGGGT